>NZ_JACJOQ010000202.1:0-6980 GCF_014695635.1 Coleofasciculus sp. FACHB-712
CGCCCGTCTGAAGGCGCTCGGATTGAGGACTTTCAACTGTTGGTAGAGCATGAGCAGATTCAGTAACGCTTACCTACTTTTGGCTCATTTTCTTGATTCATGCAAGAGGTCTATTGATGAGTGCTATACCATGCAGACCCATCGCCCCAGATAAGTAATCGTATTACCAATTACCAGCTCAAATACAAATAAATGGAAGAGCAACTTATCAAACTTCATCTTCGCCCTTTAAGGCTTCAGTTAGTAACCAGACAATAAAGGTCGTTCCGGGTCCTTGAGTGTGGGGAATACTGCGATCGAGCCAGTTGCGTTCGGCGGGGCTAATGACTTCAATTTCGCCCTGCATTTGTTCTACTAAATCTCTCGCGATCGCTAAACCCAATCCACTCCCCGGAATCTCAGTTTCTGCCTGGACGCCTCGGTAATGTCGCTCAAACAAATGCTCTTTATCTTGCACGGGAATGCCAGGGCCAGTATCGCTAATTGCGATCGCCTGAAAATCTCCTTGAGAAGTATGTCGTCGATTTCCTGCCTGAATGTAAACTTGCCCACCCGCCGGGGTATATTTCAAAGCATTGTCAATCAGATTGCTTAACACTTCGCGCAGTACTTTGGCATTGGCTTGTACTGGCGGCAAATTCGGAGGAATTTCTGCTAATAAAGCCAGATTTTTTTCTTGGGCGATCGCGCTGGATGTCACCACTAGCGGTTCCAAAACTTTCGCCACCGAGCAGGATTCCAATGCCAGCGCTCTCGTCGGAATTGTTTGAGGCTCCAATCCCAAGGGAGAGTACAGATTTCCTAAATCTTCACCTTTTCGGGGAAGCGGGCAAGACGGGGCAATCGGCACGGGAACTGCATCGTAAGAACGATCCGCGATTTGCCCGTACAAAGGCACTAACTCTCCTTCGTCCATATCCACTGCCCGATCGAACTGTAGAAGCAACTCTTGCAAGCGATCGCTTTCACGCACGATGCTGTTGGCAACTTCGCGGTTCGCATCTCCAGGTACCAATCGTCTGAGGAGCAACTTGCCAAACGTCCGTAAGGCGGTCATGGGATTGCGAAACTGATGTATCAGATCGTCCATGAGATCGCGCTGTTGAGCCTGAAGATGACGCTGCTGACTCAGCTGTTGCTCAAACCATTGGGAACGCCGATCCAGAATACAAGCGCTCGCCAGTGTATCGGCAATCCGTTCAATCGCGGTTCGTTCCCGCTGGTTCCAAGGTCTATCTTCACGAGCTGTCACCAGCAGCCCCATCACCACACCTTCATGCAACAAAGGCACCACAATTTGGCGCGAGGAGCTACTCAAGTCAGCATCGGCGAAGAGCGATCGCTGGAGGGGCGATGTCCCCGCCTTTGCCTGCAATTCATCAATCGTTTCTTCTTTCCCGACTTCAGCCGCCGATTCCGTTGAACCCGTCTCAGAAACCGCATCGGACTCCTGAGGAACCGGAGATGCCGCTGACAATAACCGAGGAATGGATGCCAACGGTCGATCGGAAAATCCCAAAGCCGAAATCTCATCCGTTTCCCATTCCACCGCTGTCTGTGGGTAAGCAACAACCGGCCTTAGCTTAGTTGGGACGCCCTCTACCAGTTCTTCCGTTAAATACACAACACTCAAGGCAGCTTCCAGTCCTTGAGTTAATAGTGCTACTTGTGATTGGCACAAAGTTATGAATTCTGAACTGGTAGACATAGACACATTCGCTTATACTTGGGTACTTGACAGCGAGGAAAATTGCATTTATCGGATCGGGTTTTCTTCCGTCGATCCTGACACGCAATTGCGCTGAAGCGGCAAAGGTCGTGCAAAGACCTCATTTTTGTTTCTTTTTATTACAAAAATTTTAGCGAGCTTTCATGATAGTTTGGTTACAAAACTGCTTCCAAACTGGCTAAATTTTGTCAAGGTCGAATAAATATAGCCCTTTATACGCTATATCTAGGCTCAAGTTTAGACAAGCTTGCATATATAGCGTCTATTGCCCGTTCTGCTGCTGTCGATTTTAATTTCTGAGGGCTGTAATGTTTGTATCAATCGGTAAAAAGCGGTTGATATTTTGAACTCAAACCGATATACTTGCGACGGTTTTTGTATCTATCATTACAACTGTCAGAATTAAAGGGGAGGTAAGGAGGTTGGCTAGAAGACGCAAGCGGAAAAGTCGCCGTCGCCAGGAAGGACGTAGAATTTTAGAGCATGTCCCTCAGTATAGTATTGAAAGTGGCGAAGATAAACCAGTCACCGCCGCGCGAAAGTTTATTCAAACCGAAGGAATCCTTCCGCCTGCTTTGCTGCTCGTGAAGCGGAACGAACACACCACAGATCGGTACTTTTGGGCGGAAAAGGGGCTATTTGGTGCCCAATATGTTGAAGAAAATCATTTTCTGTTTCCTAGCCTTAGGATAATCGACAATCCTGTGGAAAAGCCTACCCTCGCCGCTGTTCGTAGCAGCTGAAGTTTTAGGCATTAAACGTGAAAACTCGGTTATAGGGGCGGTTCGCGAACCGCCCCTATTGTTTTATAGGAGGAATTTTGAATTTTTCCTTCTAATTAAAATTCTTTTGGATTCACAAACTGACCAGGTTTTAGAATTTTTTAAGATTTTTAGCCAGAGAGTTGTCATTCGCAAGGCTTTAATTGCAGTTCCTGTTGCAATTGAGCCAATTCATCACGATGGGCGATGACAGTAATTAAACTTCTGGTCTCTTTTTCGACACCTGCAAATGTTTCCACCTTCAGGGAAACTTGTTCGCTGCGTCCAGCTTTTTTCCAGTAAAAAACGCCAGCGGCTGGTGAAAGGAGAACCAAACCTAGGAAAATTTTAGCGAATTGGGGAAATAGGATTGCTAAAACCAACGCCAAACAAAGAAAGCCACAAAAAGCTAATAAGCTCAGAAAAATTGCCAAAAACCAGCTGGGGCGGACAAAGCCTTGGAATGTAACTTGATTTTGCTTTGCATCCACCGCCGTAATCCGGTAAGCACGCCGATCGAAATATTGTTGCAATTGAATTAAAATTGATTCTTCTGGTTGCTCCGCAATCAGTTTCACTTGTTGCGTTCGATCCTTAGCGGAGGCTCGGATAAAGAAAAATAGACCGACTGCTAACAACAGTGTTAGCAGAAATGTTGAAGAGAGAATTGTCGTATTCACGAATTTCTAGATAGGACAATGGAAAATAGGCTCTTGTCCAAGAGATACAAGATCGCCTATAACCTATAGCCTATCGCAAGAGAGCTTCTTTGGGATTGGCTCAGATGGCTTGAGATTCTCTCATTGTGTATTCATCCCAAAGGCGAGCTAGGTCATGAGCCTGTTCCAGACACTCTGGGCGAATTTGATACATTCGACGAGGTCTTCCTCTGCCTTCCACTTTTTTCCAATACCCTGTGATAGCGGCTTGGTCTTCCAGAAATTTTAAGGCGCTGTATAAGACGGTATCAGAAAGCCGATAGGTAGGATATTCACTCTCTAGTCGCCCGATGAGTTCTGTTCCATAGGATTCTCCGCTCATCAAAACTGAAAGGACATAACACACCGCTAGTTCCTTGTTGAGATAAGTGGGAGGAGGGTCTTGAAAAAACTGATAAATATCCTCAAATTTCATCTGCATAATTCACTGAACTCCCAGCCAAATAAATTGGATTAGGATCGGTTTCCCCAATCTAACGATGCCTTTATCAATCAGAAAACACACCCCAAACAAGGCTGCTATCACTGGTGTATTAAGACCGCGAACGATCAAAAGCAGCGCGTGATGTCAGCTGGCAAAATGACAGAACGATACCATCAATTTTAGACACTCAATTCTGGGTTGGCCTGCCAGACTTCACGGATGATTTTGCCATCCTTATCAAATTGCACCTGGTAGGAAAGCGACAAAACAACAGGGGTTCCGTGCTTGGACTTGGCATAGATCGTGATGACTGCTTCGACAGCGCGATCGCGTTGCTGTTGTTTAACAACCTGGAAATCTTGGATTTTGTACTTCGAGAAGAATTCTTCCCAGGCTGGGTAGATGGATTTCCCCTGATAGACTTCGTCCAGAACGCCATAGGAGCGCATTAAAATGGCATTGTCACTGTATTGCGTGACTGTTCGCTCCGGGTTTTCCGTAGCGATCGCTGCCCAATGTTTTTGCGCTACCGAAAGCGGTTTCGGTATCACCGTCCTTTGATAGGCTGCCAAACTACCTACCAAAGCAACTGCATAAGCGACGGAGAGTAAATGCTTCCTGAGATTTGGTTGCAGGAATTTCATCATGCTGCTTCCACTTCGAGAGGGCTGCTCTGGAAATGGCAGGCCGTCATCAAAGCCAAGTAAATTAGAAGCCTGCTCTCGAAAGAAAGACGGCTCCATTGGGTTAAAAGTTCTCCAGAGGTTAAACATCTTTGAATTTTGCTGCCCCATTGCCTCAAACTGGTGGTTAGGAAGATTACCGTATAAATTTGGGATTGCATTACTTGTTCAACAAAACGCTCTGTTTATAGATAAATCCGGAATTAAACCGATTTAAAATCAATTTATGCGAGAACAGTTCGATTCATCTCCCGTTCCTTCAGCTCTACAGCGAATCGCTGGCTCTTTTCGGATCGCTGGCTGGGCTGGCTTCTGGGTTCAGTTAGTCCTAGCCGTTGTTTCGAGCATAATTTTCTTGTTTGCCATCCCCGCCGCCCAGCCGCGTGCCAGTGGCGCTGCCGCTGCTAGCCCAGGGACGGGTGGCAGTATCTTTTTTGCAGTTTGCGGTCTTTTAGTGCTGTATTTCAGTGTTTATCAAGCTTGGCGTTACACCCGTTTGGGCATACAGCTAAAAGATCCTAATCCCAACCTCCGCCCGAAAAAGGCAGATACGATTAAAGTTTTAAGGTTTGGATTACTCGTTAGTTTAGGAGGATTATTATTAGCAGTTCTGGGCGCAGAAGCGATTACCGGCACTCTGCTGGCAAAGTCGCTGGCTCAGGCTCAAGGTGGGGTAGCCATCTACGATCCCCAATTTATTAATCGGTTGATTCAACCTTTAGATATTTTTGTGGTGCTGGCGAATACACATACAATTACCGCTCATTTTGCCGGGATTGTTGTTTCCTTGTGGTTGTATAGTCGCATCAACCGACAGTAATGGAGGCAAAGGGTCGAATTGCGGCATCAGCAAGTAAAGAAGGCTGAGAGCGCATACAGACTCTCGGCTGTATCATCGCGATCGCGCGATCGCAGTGTATCCTGATTAATTGGCAAAAAAAGCTGGAAAAAATCTGTGCTAGACCTCAAGCAGATACGGGAAAATTCCGAAGGTGTACAAGAGCGCCTGAATCGTCGCGGGATCGGGCAATATGACCTACAGCCGATTTTGCAGCGCGACCAGCAGCAACGAGAACTAGAAGCAAAGCGAAGTCAGCTCCAAGCTCGTGGGAACGAAATCGGCAAATTAGTCGGTCAAAAAATTAAATCAGGTAGCGATCCCAACGGCTCAGAAATCCAAGCATTGCGGGAAGAAGGCAACCAAATCAAAAACCAGATTGCCGAACTTGAACCCCAGGAAAGAACCCTGAAAGCCGAGTTAGAAGCGCTCTTGTTATCGTTTCCTAACTTACCCAGTGAGTCCACACCCATTGGTAAAAGTGAAGAAGAGAATGTAGAAGTCCGCCGCTGGGGGGATGAATACTTGCCTCAAAACTCCGAAATTCTTCCCCATTGGGAAATTGGCGAACAACTAGGAATTCTTAACTTTGAGCGCTCGGCTAAAGTTGCACAAAGTCGTTTTGTCACGCTAATTGGTGCTGGTGCTGCCTTAGAAAGAGCTTTAATTAGCTTCATGCTCGACCAGCAAATCGCGGCTGGATATGTAGAAGTCATTCCCCCCTTTCTGATCAACAGCGAATCGCTTACCGCCACAAGTCAGCTGCCCAAATTTGCCGACGAAAGCTTTAAATGCGCTCAAGATGACTTGTGGCTCGCTCCCACGGCTGAAGTGCCGGTGACGAATCTCTATCGAGACGAAATTTTGGAGGCGTCGCAGCTGCCTATCTATCACTGTGCCTATACTCCCTGTTTTCGCCGGGAAGCAGGTAGCTACGGACGAGACACGCGAGGGCTAATTCGACTGCACCAATTTAATAAAGTCGAGTTAGTAAAACTTGTCCATCCCAATAACTCTGCCGCAGAGCATGAATCGTTGGTACAAAATGCCGAGGCAATTTTGCAGGCATTGAAGTTGCCTTATCGCGTCATTGAGTTATGCACTGGGGATTTAGGGTTTGGGGCAGCAAAGTGCTACGACTTAGAGGTATGGCTCCCTTCTGCTGAGAAATACCGCGAGATTTCTAGCTGCTCCAATTTTATGGATTTTCAGGCGCGACGCGGCAGCATTCGTTTCAAAGAAGCTGGAAAAAAAGGAACCCAATTTGTCCACACGTTGAATGGTTCCGGATTAGCAATCGGGCGCACAATGGCAGCGATTCTGGAGAACTATCAACAACCCGATGGCACCATCAAGATACCCGAAGCGCTGCAACCTTACCTAGGACGAGAAGTGCTAGGGCAAAAATGAAGGATGTCCGGCTTTGCCCTTCCCGAAGGGTGGCATGAAAGACGAGAGATCAATCTTTCTAAATTCGCGGCCTAAATTTGCAGCTCTGGGCGGGAAAACCCCGCCCCAGCTCTCAGCGCACCCGACTCACAGTGCAACGATCAAAGAGAATCAGATGCGTTGCGCTCAACTGCTGACTCTGGAGAAATCGCCAGGTTCGGCGAAACTGGCAGTGCTTGAGTAGTCACTGTATGAACCGCATTGTTACCGTAGGATGTGCCACCGGCATTCCCTTTGAGCTGCTGCATCAAGCTTGCCATCTCAAGAGCATTCATCGCATAGCCCCAGCCGTTGTTACTCTTGATGCCAGCTCTTTCCAAGGCTTGTTGCATCGTATCTACTGTCAAAATGCCAAAAATGATCGGCACACCCGTTTG
>NZ_JACJOQ010000203.1:0-2716 GCF_014695635.1 Coleofasciculus sp. FACHB-712
CAATTAGTTGCTAGCCTTTAATTGTTAGGACTTCGGTTTTTGTCAGGGTTAGGTGTTCTTGGGTAGTCGCTAATCAGGAGTCATTCGTCAATTGGTAAAGATGCGATGAATCGCGTCTCTAGGTCAGTTGTCTTTTGCTGCCAGTGACGACTGCCAGAGACTTGCCACCCATTACTCACGATTCACTGCCCAAAAACGATTGATAGTGAATCGCTAAAGCTAAAATATCTCTTCAATAACCTTGTTTACCCTATTTGAGGTGATAAGAGCGAGTGAAGAATATTCGGTGAGTATTCCCCTGTTGTTCGGGTAGACTGATAAAAAACCTCGTATAGTGCTAGGTTTAAGGTTAATGTCTTTAGAATGTCCCAGTCTGAGAATCCCTGCCTCAGTTTAGCCATCAATCGGCTCTCCAAAACTTCCCTTGGGGCAGAACATTTTGCCATTTGGGTGATGAAAGCACCCTGTCCGGGTGGTCACGTTCTGCATGACTGTACGTGGCCTGAAATGTTGACCCAAAAGTGGCTGGCATGGCAGGAAATGTTTTCCCCACGGGGACTCCCTGATGTTCCGCTGGTACATCAGGCAAACCCTCCCGCATTGACAGTGCCACTCGACGCCCTGAATGTCAACGGTCAAGCACTTCCGTATACGGCTCGTTTGATGCAAGATTTAGGGATTAGCCTCTGGAAGTGGTTATTTGACGGGGAAATTCAAAATAGTTTCGCTCAAAGCCAGGGAATTGCAATTGGGCAAAAAAAACGTCTGCGGCTGCGCTTAGAAATTCGAGACCCAGACTTAATTCCTGTGCCTTGGGAAATTATGCAGCCCGAACCAGGGAAACAAGCGATTTCTCTATCACAACAACTATTGTTTAGTCGTACCAGCAATGCGGTTGATCCGCTTCCACCCCAGCGCTTAGAGCAGGCTTTAAACATCCTGTTGGTACTGGGACACGATACAGAAAGCGAAGTCGCTCCCAGCTTGCAGCTGGAACAAGAAGCGGAGGCGCTGGCTAATATTTTGGAACGCTGCGGACGACCAGACTTACACCCAGATGGCGAACATACTGGTGCAACAGTCCTGTGCCAGGTAGATACGCTTTTACAACCTACAAAAGCAGAATTGATTTCACGCCTGGAAACAGAAAATTACAACATCTTGTTCTATGCCGGTCATGGCATCCCAGCAGCGGATGGTGGATTACTGTTTTTGCGACCTGATGCCAGGATCAATGGCACGGAGTTAGCCCAGGTTTTGGTTCGCTGTCAAGTGACGCTAGCGGTGTTTAATGCTTGTTGGGGCGCTCAACCAGAGCGGCACAACCAACAAAGTTTGCCGCGCAGCAGTTTGGCAGAGGTATTAATTCATCACGGTGTTCCAGCAGTTTTGGGAATGCGCGACTCGATTGCCGACGAGGAGGCTCTGTCGTTTATTCAGGCTTTTGCACAAGCTCTGGCAGCACGGATGCCTATAGATGAGGCGGTGGCGGTAGCAAGGCAAAAGTTGTTGACGCTTTACAAGTTCAACCAACCTGCCTGGACTTTGCCGGTTCTGTATATGCACCCAGATTTTGAGGGTGAGTTGATTCGACCAATTGGCGAGGAAGTGACGATACTGCCGGTGGATGTGAAGTCATCCGGGCACGATTTATCTACTCCCTCTGCCTATCTTCGTCCGTTAGGAGTAACCAGCAAAGTTTCGCCAATTAGTGGCACGAGTTTGCGAGTGGGGCGTAATCCTAAGGGAAACGACTTGGTGATTGAAAAACAGGAAGTTTCTCGGCAGCACGCTGAAATTATTTGCGATGCTCTCCCAGACGGTAAACTTACTTACTTTCTAAAAGATAAATCTCGTTACGGCACGTTCATTTTAAGACCTAGTGGATGGCAGAAAGTCTATCATCCGGAAGTGCCTTTGCAATCGGGAGACCAGATAAAGTTTGGGAGTATGCAGGGTCAAACTTGGGAGTTCATTATTCAAGATAGTACGAAGTTCTAGGGCACGGTAAAAGCGATCGCCCTACAGAATACTGAGTGCTAAATAATATTTACGGAACTCGCCAAAGTGCCGCTGTAGCTACCCCTGCCAAGAACGGTATATCAATACACAGGAGCATCATGATGGCAAGGAAATCAATCGAAGGATTTTATGAGAATTCTCTTTCTCAAGTGCAAGCAGAACTGCTAGAGGCACTCCTCCAGCCTGAAGAAGCTCCCTATCCCTGGAATCCAGCCGATCCAAATGTGGAAGCCTATTGGACAGAGTTGGAACAAGAGTTTGAACTTGAGGGATGGTTAGATGAAGAAATCAGTAGGGGGTCGCAAGCACTCTATGCAAAGTTCGATGAATGCTGGGCAAATACAAATGTGGCAGTTGTACCGACAGCAGCGATCGCAGTTACATCTAGTTTAAGCGAGCGGTTTGCTGCCCGCGTTCCCCAAGCTTGGCTGGATGCGATCGCTCACAAAGCCCAACAGGTTGTATCAAGCCCTCTGTCAATCGCGGATCAGATGGTACAGTGCGTTCAAGAGCTGCTGCCGGAATGGGGAGAAGATGTGTTGCAGGTATGGGCGCGTCCTTTGGCTTCCGCCATGCGAGGCTCGGAAGCTGAAATTGCCCGCCCAGTTGAGTGGGATGAGTTATCGGAGAGCGAACGGGCACGGTTGAGTTTAGCAGTTGCCCGGTATGCGCTCAGACAATTCAACGACCTTAA
>NZ_JACJOQ010000204.1:0-6630 GCF_014695635.1 Coleofasciculus sp. FACHB-712
GAAAACGTGCGACGGATCGATCCGAAAAAGTCGTCCTCGTCCTCCATTGATTCCATCCGCACCTCTCGGTTCAGCTCGTAGAGAGCATCCTGGAGATCGCTTTGTGCCCGATCCACAGACCGATCGTCATCGCGGCCAATGCTCTGGCGCAGTTCCTGCACCATGTTCTCAATGCGACGCCGCTGACCGGCAGCAAACTGCATTCCATAGGTCAGCGCCACTTCTTTCAGTTGCCGTTCCGCACTGAAAGCCAGTGCTTCGGCGCGGTTGCGCTTCTCCACTCGTTCGCGCCGTTCCCGATCTGTTGAGGCATATTGCTCGGCTTCCTGAATCATCCGGTTAACTTCCGATTCGCTTAAAGTGGAAGCCCCTTGAACGGTGATGCTCTGCTCTCGCCCTGTCGTCCGGTCTAACGCCGTCACCTGCAAAATCCCGTTGGCATCAATATCAAAAGATACCTGAACTTGGGGCACTCCTCGCGGTGCTGGGGGAATGCCAGTGAGCTTAAACCGCCCTAGCGACTTGTTATCAGCCGCCATTTCCCGTTCCCCTTGCAGGACGTGAACTTCCACCAAAGTTTGGTTATTTTCAGCGGTCGAGAAGATATCCGAACGCCGCACGGGTATCGTTGTGTTTCGGGGGATGAGTTTCTTCATCACGCCGCCTATCGTTTCCAATCCTAGGGACAAAGGCGTGACATCCAGCAACAGCACGTCTTTGACTTCACCGGCGAGGATTCCCGCTTGAATTGCGGCACCCACTGCCACGACTTCATCTGGGTTAACGTTCTCGTTTGGTTCCTTGTCAATTAAGCTACGAACCAGCTGTTTCACCAAGGGAATGCGAGTAGAACCGCCCACTAACACCACTTCATCAATCTTGGAGGGGTTCAGACCAGAATCCACTAAAGCGCGTTTGACGGGTGCCTTCAATCGGCTCACCAAATCCCCACACAATCCTTCAAATTGCGCCCTCGTCAACCTGGTTTCTAAGTGTACAGGACCTTCTTCCGTGGCAGTGAGAAAAGGTAAGTTAATATCGGTGACTGTAACGCCAGACAGCTCAATTTTGGCTTTTTCGGCGGCTTCCGTGAGGCGTTGTAAGGCTTGGCGATCGCGTCTGAGATCTACCCCTTCTTTTTCCAGAAACTGCTCTGCCAGCCAATCCACAATTTTTCGGTCAAAATCGTTCCCGCCCAATTGGGTGTCGCCACTGGTGGCTTTTACCTCAAACACTCCATCCCCCACTTCCAGGATGGAAACGTCAAATGTACCGCCGCCCAAGTCAAACACCAGAATCGTCTGAGTATCCTTGCGATCCAAACCATAAGCCAAAGATGCAGCCGTTGGCTCGTTAAGAATCCGCAATACATCCAACCCGGCGATTCGCCCAGCATCTCGCGTCGCTTGCCGTTGGGAATCATTAAAATAAGCCGGAACTGTAATCACCGCGCCCGTCACCGGCTGTCCCAGATAACGACTCGCCTCATCTGCCAACTTTTGCAGCACCATTGCCGAGATTTCTTCTGGAGCAAATTCCCGCTTCAGTCTGGGGCATTTGACTTTAATGTTGCCCTCGTCATCCCGCCGAATCGTGTAGGGAACTTGCTTCGAGGTGGGGCTGAGTTCCGCATACTTTCGTCCGATGTACCGTTTTACCGCATAAAACGTATTCTGCGGGTTTAGAACGGCTTGCCGCCGTGCCATTTGTCCAACTAGGCGTTCCCCGTCTTTGCTGAAGCCTACCACGGAGGGAGTAGTCCTCATGCCTTCCGCATTGGCAATGACAACGGGCTTGCCGCCTTCCATGACAGCTACGACTGAGTTGGTTGTTCCGAGGTCAATGCCGACTACCTTGCCCATGCGATTCGTGTTCTCCTTACCTAACTTAATATACTGAGAACAATTTGCTGGATTTATTCTATCTTGCTGTCAGGAATGAGCAGTATCAGGCAAGAGAGAAACTCAATGATATATCGACTCTTTATTATTTTTGCTGCGAATCATCGCTTCTTGTCCCGCTTTACTGCCGTCGTGGCAGGATGTTTGGTGGCGATTGGCTGTTCGACAACGCTAGTACCCCAAATTACCCATAGGAACCTGCTGGTTCAGCCCTTAGCTGCCACAACAGCAGCGACTAAGAGCGATTCCTTGTCGGAGGCAATTAACTACGCTAACAGGGCTGCTACCCTGGCTCAAACGGCTAGATCGGCGGCGGACTGGGATGAAGTTGCCCAAACATGGCTAAGCGCGATCGCATCCCTGCAAGCCATACCACCCGACAGTCCCCAACGAGTCTATGCCCAGAAGAAAATTATCGAGTATATGGCTTTTTTGCAGGTAGCCCAACAAAGAGCCGCTGCAACCAGCTTTCAGTTAAAATACCCCACCTTTAACAACCAATTGCTTGATAATCAGCTAGTTCTTTATCTGTCCTACATCGCTGCCCTTGGCCCACCCGATATTTTAATTGTAGGCAGTTCCCGCTCTTTGCAGGGAGTCGATCCCAAACAGATGCAGCAAGCTTTAGCGGGTAAAGGTTTTGGGGGATTGAAAATCTTTAACTTCGGGGTGAATGGTGCGACTGTCCAAGTGATTGATTTGTTGTTGCGGAAAATTTTAACCGAAGAGCAGTTGCCGAAACTCATTGTGTGGGCGGATGGAGTGAGAGCCTTTAACAGTGGGCGTGTAGATCGGACTTATAACTTGATTTTGGCTTCTCCAGGCTACAAGCGCTTATTAACGGGCAATCGCCCCTTAAGTGGTATTACACCCTCTAACCGCCCGGATACACTCTTAACAGCGACCCCACCTCCAAACCTCAACTCAGTTGCTGATACCAACCTAGACGAAATTCCCCAGAACGAAAGCCAGTTTAATATCACCCTTTTGAATTCTCAGCCGTCCAGCGAGACAATACTGGCTCAAAATACTCTAGGAGGATTGACTCCCGACTACTCGGCAGCGGCAATCGACGCCAATGGATTTCTTCCCGTAAATATTCGCTTTAATCCTGCTATTTACTATCGACAAAAGCCGCGAGTTGCAGGCGCTTATGACAGTGATTACAGTGCCTTCCAACTCGGAGGTAAGCAGGAGGCGGCGTTGAATAATTTAATGGTATTTGCCAAGCAGCGTCGGATTCCAGTATTCTTCATCAACCTGCCTTTAAGTAGAGATTATTTAGACCGAACTCGTCTTAGAGCTGAGCAACAATTTAGACCTTATATGGTTCGCCAATCTAGTGCTAAAGGATTCATCTTTCTCGACTTATCCAGACAGTGGACAAACCAAAATGGCTATTTTGCCGACCCCAGCCATCTAAATCGCTATGGTGCGGCTGTCATCGGTCGCCAAATTGCTGCCGATACTAGGATTCCCTGGCCTCGCTAGATAAAATATTGTCCGCACCATTGAATGCTAGAGCTAAACAAAGCTCGCAATGCGGACAATTAGCATCTATTTTTTCCTTATTGTCATTGCGACGATTTGGTACGATTGCACCCTTGGGGTTTAAGTTTTCTCTCCCTAATCTCCTAAAACTCCTCGTTCTCATCTAAATCTAAATAAGGATCAGGATTGAAATCTTGTTGTATTGTCACTTCATGCTCATAAAAAGCTTGAGGATTTGGAGGATAACAGAGAATAAATCTAGTCTGTTTAATTTCAATAGCATCTTCAAGCCGAGTTTGAATGGAAATTACTTTTTTTAATAGCCGTTGATAAATGACCAAGCTAGGGCAGATGACAACTAATTCTGTCATTCCAGTGTCGTGATGAGTGATTCTCCACTCACAATGGCTAAACAACGCTTTTAGGGAACCATTTAGCTTTTCATACAGGCGTTGTCTTTGAGCGCGTACTGCTGCAAGCTCCTTTGCCAGTGCCCTATCTCGTTCGCTGAGTGGTTGAGGTGCATCGGGATTGTCGTGACTCATCGGTCTTTCCTGCGGGTTCAGCTCTGGACGATAATTTCTCATTATTGCCCCGATGCGATCGCAGCTAATATTCATCGATCGGGAGAGGGTGACAACTTTACAGAGATTTGCAGTGGGGTAGCGCTATCTTCTGTAACGAAATGCAACGTATAATGAGAGCGACCAAACACGCAAGCAGCTATAAGGGTAGACCATCAGATGCGAGTTGCGATCGCTGGGGCGGGTTTAGCAGGGCTTTCCTGCGCCAAATATTTGACAGATGCCGGTCACACTCCCATCGTTCTAGAACGTCAGGACGTTCTAGGCGGTAAGGTGGCAGCATGGAAAGACGAAGACGGCGACTGGTACGAAACCGGACTGCACATCTTTTTTGGGGCTTATCCCAATATGTTGCAGCTATTTAAGGAACTCGGTATTGAAGATCGATTGCAGTGGAAAGAACACACAATGATCTTTAACCAACCTGATGTCCCCGGTACTTATTCTCGCTTTGACTTTCCGGATATTCCGGCACCATTTAATGGCGTCACAGCGATTCTGGGCAACAACGATATGTTGACTTGGCCTGAAAAAATTCGCTTCGGAATTGGTTTAATTCCGGCGATGGTTCAGGGCCAAAAATACGTTGAGGAGATGGATAAATACTCGTGGTCGGAATGGATGAAAAAGCAAAACATCCCTCCACGGGTAGAAAAAGAAGTTTTCATTGCCATGTCCAAGGCACTGAACTTCATTAACCCGGATGAAATTTCTGCCACGATATTGCTGACGGCCCTCAATCGCTTCCTTCAGGAAAAAAATGGCTCAAAAATGGCATTTTTGGATGGTTCCCCGACCGAGCGGTTGTGTCAGCCAATGGTAGATTACATCACCGAGCGCGGTGGGGAAGTGCGGTTGAATATGCCGATCAAGGAATTTTTGCTCAATGCCGATGGCACGGTGCGGGGATTCTTGATTCGCGGGTTGAATGGTGCTGCGGATGAAATTATTACGGCGGATGCTTATGTATCTGCAATGCCGGTTGACCCCCTGAAGGTGATGTTGCCTCAACCTTGGCGTCAGATGGAGTATTTCCAAAAGCTAGACGGCTTAGAGGGTGTCCCGGTCATCAACGTGCATCTGTGGTTTGACCGAAAATTAACTCAAATTGACCATCTGCTGTTTTCGCGATCGCCCTTGCTTAGTGTCTACGCGGACATGAGCAACACCTGTCGCGAATATGCGAACCCCGACCGCTCAATGTTGGAATTAGTGCTGGCACCAGCAAAAGATTGGATTAGCAAATCGGATGGGGAAATTGTAGACGCCACCGTTGCAGAATTGGAAAAACTTTTTCCCGATCATTTTGGGGGTGAGAACCCAGCCAAGTTGCTGAAATATCACGTTGTCAAAACCCCTCGTTCAGTCTACAAGGCAACTCCAGGGCGTCAGCAATATCGTCCTTCCCAAGAAACACCGATTGCGAATTTCTATTTGACGGGTGATTACACCATGCAGCGTTACCTAGCGAGTATGGAAGGTGCCGTACTTTCTGGTAAGCTGACAGCGCAGGCAATTGTGAGCAGTCAGTCGTCAGTAGTCACCGATCAATCGTCAACGGTCACCGATCAGGCGTTAGTCGTTAGTGGGTAATGGTTAGGGGGAAAGAGTCTACTCCCGAATATCTGACTATCTATTACCTGCTACCAAAGAACAACAGACTCAGGACAATTGACAATTGACAACGGAAAACTGACAATCTCTGGTGCCTGTACTGAATGCTGCAACTGTCTAATTTCCCGCGCATGAGAACGCTGGCTTCAATAGAGGACGCTTACCAACTCTGTCGCCAGATTACGGCTAAGTACGCAAAGACGTTTTATCTGGGTACGCTGCTGATGCCAGCAGCCAAGCGCCGTGCCATCTGGGCAATTTATGCTTGGTGTCGTCGCACCGATGAACTGGTAGACGGTGCCTCAGCTGCGATTACGACTCCTGAAACTTTGGATCGATGGGAAAAACAGCTAGAATCTGTTTTTGCCGGCGAACCCCTAGACGACCCGGATGTGGCTTTGGTAGATACGCTGAAACGCTTCCCGATGGATATTGAACCATTTCGGGATATGATTGCGGGTCAGCGAATGGATCTCTACCGCAGCCGATACAAGACCTTTGAGGAACTCAATCTTTACTGCTATCGGGTTGCCGGGACGGTGGGGTTGATGTCTACTGCGGTGATGGGTGTCGATACGGAACCGTATACAGCACCCTGGAAACGCAATCAAGAGATTTATATTCCGACCTCGGAAGCGATCGCACTTGGCATTGCTAACCAACTCACTAACATCCTGCGAGATGTCGGAGAAGACGCCCGTCGAGGTCGCATTTACCTGCCCCTCGAAGAATTAGCGTTATTTAACTACACCGAACAGGATCTGATGAATGGCGTAGTCGATGAGCGATGGCGCGAATTGATGCGTTTCCAAATTCAACGGGCACGCAAATTCTACGTTGAAGCCGAACAGGGGATTGGTGCCCTTAGCCCTGATGCTCGTTGGCCCGTTGCGGCGGCTTTAATGCTCTATAGCCAAATTCTCGATCGGATTGAACGCAATCAATACGATGTATTTAGCACCAGAGCTTACGTCCCGACTTCCCGGAAGCTGCTGAGTTTGCCAGCGGCTTGGTTGAGGGCGCAGGTGCTATAACTCTGT
>NZ_JACJOQ010000205.1:0-9822 GCF_014695635.1 Coleofasciculus sp. FACHB-712
GCTCGTCTGGCGTTAGCAAAAATGCTTTTGCGCCCAGTTAATTTAATGATTTTGGACGAGCCTACTAACCACTTGGATATTCCGGCTAAAGAAATGTTGGAAGAGGCAATCCAAAACTACGAAGGTACGGTAATTTTAGTCTCCCACGACCGATATTTTATTTCCAAAGTTGCCAATAAAATTGTCGAGATCCGTGACGGCGAATTCCGCCTGTATCGAGGAGATTACCATTACTATCTAGACAAAATTGCTGAAGAAAAAGAGCAGGCAAGATTAGAGGCGATCGCTGCTGATAAAGCTGCTAAGAAAGCTGCAAAAGCTGCTAAGGAATCTAGCAAACGCAAATAAAGTCTAGAAGTCGTTTTTTAAATGCAGAGAACGTAAAGAATCGTCGCAAAGGAACGTCAGCAGTGGTGAGACTACTGCTGACGTTCCTTTGGCAATAAAGATAGGTTTCAACCCTTGCTTATTGCGTTCTTGAGAGCTAAAAAGGTACGGCGCTTAGGGTGGGCTTTCCAAGTTTCCAAAAGTCTTACTTTAGGTAGATGCAAGTTATAATAAAAAGACTAAGTTTCCATCGCTGGAGGAAATCGTGCCACTTTCCTCGACCTGGCGAACAACCAGCAACAAGCCTTAGAAATCTTGGAGCCTTGGAAGCCGCTTTATGCAGACTTTCCTTGTCATCTCAACTACGAAACGCCTGTGCATCTGCTGCTGGCTGTAACTATGGCGGCTCAAGGCACCGACGAGCTAGCTAACCAAGTCACCGCAGAACTGTATCGCTGGTTTCTCAATGCGAGCGTGATCGCTCTTGGCAGATCCCGCTGAGTTAGAAACCACTCTACGCTCCAGCAAGAATCGGGAATTGTTTCGTTTTCTTGACATATCACGGTCGATCTGTTCTTAAAGCCAAAAAGCCTGCTTGCAAAGTCTGTACCTTATTAGACTTGTTTCCTAGTGCGGGTTAGATGGTTTAACAGACACAACAACCGGGGAAGACCAACGCATCGTGGCAGACTAGGCGATGTGTAAGCTTGACGCCTACTGATCTTGCAGGTGCGTCAAGCGGTTGTCATCAAGGGAGTAGCGCTCCCTTACATACTTTTAGCGATCGCTTCCTACCAGGACTGTCTTCAGAACCCTGTAACAAAATAGTCATCCGAGCTAGAGAGAATTGCTGTGCTGTCCCTGGCAAAAAAACTAAAAAAGCTAGCAGAAGCTACTAAAAATAACACTGCGAGTACAAAGGGCGATGATATCATGACGGAGAAATTACTGAAAACAAAGGGCAATTGAGTATGGCGCAAGCACCTGTCTCTCCCGTGGTGCTAGTCATTCTAGACGGCTGGGGGTACCGCGAAGAAACCGATGGCAACGCCATAGCCGCCGCTAACACACCTGTGATGGATAGCCTCTGGGAAGTCTATCCCCACACACTCATCTATACCTCCGGCAAGGCTGTAGGGTTGCCAGAAGGTCAGATGGGTAACTCAGAAGTAGGCCATCTCAACATTGGTGCTGGTCGGGTTGTACCGCAAGAATTAGTTCGTATCTCAGACGCCGTGGAAGACGGTAGTTTACTGAGCAATCCTGCACTGGTGCAAGTCTGTCAGGAAGTCAAGAGCCGGGGTGGTAAGCTTCACCTAGTTGGGCTTTGTTCCGAAGGTGGGGTGCATTCTCATCTGGTGCATCTTCTAGGATTACTAGATTTAGCGAAAGCGCAAGAGATTCCCTCAGTTTGTATCCACGCGATCGCAGATGGGCGCGATACCTATCCCCACGAGGGGATAGAGGCAATTCAGAAGATTCAAGACCACATTGACCAGATTGGGGTCGGGCGCATTGTCACCCTCAGCGGTCGCTACTACGCAATGGATCGAGACCAGCGGTGGGATCGGGTGAAACGCGCCTACGATGTGATGACTCAGGATGGCTTAGGAGATGGTCGCTCGGCGCAAGAAGTTTTGCAGGCTTCCTATGCTGAAAATGTCACAGATGAATTTATCATCCCAACCCGAATTGCTCCTGGAGCTATAGAAGCGGGGGATGGTGTGATTTTCTTTAACTTCCGACCTGATAGATCCAGACAACTTACCCAAGCCTTCGTGTCTCCAGGCTTTAAGAGGTTTGAACGACAGCATATCGAGCCACTGAGCTTTGTTACTTTTACTCAGTACGAACCGAATTTACCAGTTTTGGTGGCTTTTGAACCCCAGAACTTGAGTAACATCCTGGGAGAAGTCATTGCCAGTCGGGGACTGCGCCAGTTTCGGACTGCTGAAACCGAGAAATACGCCCACGTTACTTATTTCTTCAACGGCGGTCGGGAACAGCCTTTTGAAGGGGAGGATCGGGAACTGGTACCGAGTCCAATGGTTCCAACCTATGACCAAGCACCGGAGATGTCAGCAGCAGCGGCGACGGATGTAGCGATCGCTGCCGTTGAAAAACGCATTTACTCCTTCATGGTCATCAACTACGCCAACCCAGACATGGTGGGGCATACAGGTCAGATGGAACCAACAATTCAAGCCCTGGAAACGGTAGACCGATGTTTGGGACGCCTTCTAGAAAGCATCAATAAGGCGGGTGGCACGGCGATCATCATTGCCGACCACGGGAACGCTGAATATATGCAGGATAAGGAAGGGAACCCTTGGACGGCTCACACAACGAACCCTGTGCCCTTTATCCTGGTGGAAGGGGAAGGGTTAAAAATTCCCGGCTATGGGACTGAAGTGACTTTGCGAAGTGATGGACGTTTATCGGACATTGCACCGACGATTCTGGAGATATTAAAGCTGCCACAGCCAGTAGAGATGACAGGTCGTTCAATGCTGGTTCCTCTGGAATTTGATGTCCGCGCCAATCGCACACCCGTGCGAGTTTCTCTGTAAAGTGCTAGGAGCTAATAGCTAATGACTCATTGCATCTTTCTGATGCTTAGCAGTTAGCTCTTAACGATCCGCAATTCACGATTCTTAAAAACTGACACCGAACAACCAACTATGAATCTATATAGCATCCTGCAAATTATATGGGCGGTTTCTTCCGCAATTCTGATTGTTTTAGTGCTGCTACATAGTCCTAAAGGAGACGGAATTGGGGGGATTGGCGGACAGGCTCAATTGTTTACCAGCACCAGAAGTGCAGAAACAGCGCTGAACCGAGTAACCTGGATATTCACTGTCATCTTTCTGGGTTTGTCGGTAATTTTGAGCATGGATCGGTTATGGCAATAGCATCAAATCGTGATTCCTGATAAATGATGATTTTTGAGTGGAAAAAGGAGAAAAGTGGGAAAGTTGAAAAGGCGAAACCCTTAAACTTTCAAACTCTTAAACGAAGCCTACAGAATCGCCTGTGGTATCCAAACTCTTTTCAAAACTCAAAACGATTCATTCGGGTGGGGATCGCGATCGCTACTTGCTTATTGGCGGTTTTAGCCCATTTTCGGGTGGTGGATGCGGGTGATGTTTGGGCGTCTGAAGGGTCACGTCCGCTATCAGCAACCTCCTTACCGACACTCCAAGCGCACGTCTTACCACCGACACTGTTGCAATGGCAAGATACCAGCAACAGTGGTGATTACTTCTCTCAGGTGAAGCCTACCCCCGTTGGCTATCTGGTTTGGTCGCAGTTTCCGGTTAAGGTGTTCGTAGAGATGCCAGAAACTTCCACCGCCAGCCAACAGTGGGCAAGTGCTGTGTTAAAAGCTGTGCAGGAATGGCGTGTTTATTTGCCCCTCCAAGTGGTCGAGCAGTCAGAGATAGCTGATATCAAGATCGTGCGATCGCTTCCTCCCCTCAAGCCATCCTTTAACCGCCGCACCGGGGAATTTCACCTGCCTCGCGCTCGTTCTGCTGAAACCCGCTATGAATTCTACCTCAACCCAGCGACGGGCACCCCATCTGTACTATCCCATCGATTTACGATCCAACTGAGTCCGACTCAAACCGGCGACTATATTCAATCCGCTGCCCGTCACGAACTAGGGCACGCACTAGGTATCTGGGGGCACAGTCCTTTAGAAACAGACGCCCTGTATTTTTCCCAGGTGCGTAATCCTCCCCAAATTTCTTCGAGAGACATCAACACCCTCAAGCGGATCTACCAGCAGCCAACGCGACTGGGATGGCCTTTGCCCAATGCCACCCAAAGCCAGCTTAAGCGTAGAGTATTGGCGAATAAAACAATACGCGATTACTCCTTGAGGAGGATGACTAGCTAATTTTCGTTCTCCCTGGATAACGCCAATCACTCAACTGGACTCGGCGTTCCTGTAGCAACTCAGTATAAAGTTTTACTAGTTGCTCGATGTTGCGGCTGAGGGTATATCGCTCTAAAACCCTTGCGATCGCTTTTTGTCCCAGTCGCTGCGTAAACTCCGAGTTGCCTCGTAACACAGGCAGTAGAGTTCGCAACTGCCCCGCAACCCCTTGAGTTCTGAGAATTATCCCAGCGTCTCCCTCTAATGGATTCCCCTCCAAAACTTCACCATCAGCACCAGCATCAGTTGCTACACAGGCGACGCCACAAGCCATTGCTTCTAGTAGGGAAAGTGAAAGCCCTTCCACCAGAGAAGGCAGAATAAACACATCAGCTCCCCGCAAAATTTCGATTCGCCGTTGCTCATCCGGTTCGGTTCCCCACCAGATGATTCCGTATTCTGAGTCGTAAAAAGGCTCTAAAGAGGGCTTCATCGGCCCGTCGCCGACAATTAATAATTTACTCTCCGGCCCCATTTCTGACTCTTTCCAGGCTCGGAGCATTGCTTCCACATTTTTTTCGGTAGCAATTCGACCCTGGTAGACAAAGAGGCGCTTAGCGTTTAATTCAGATTTGATGTTAGAAGGCCCTGGACAATACTTCTGGACATCAACGCCATTCGGAATTACAGCTACCTTTGATGCTGCCACTCCCAATCGTGCTAGTAAATCCCGCTGAACTTGAGAAAAGATAATTGTCCGGTCGTAATATGCCAGAAAAGGTGCATACAGCTGATAAGTCAGCAGTTGCGTTCCTGATTTGAGATTTCGTCGCTTCCCGTCAAAAGGGGTATGGAAGGTGGAAACCAGGGGTAAATTCAGTTCTTCGCAGATTTCCGGCAGTAGGAAATCTAGGGGTGATAAAGTGAGCGAGGCATGCACCAGGTCTGGCTTTAGCTCTTCAAGCGATTGCGTCAAAACCTTTCTCGATCTCAGGGTGGGAATCGTATAAACCTGGGACTTGTACAGGAAAGGTAGAGACACTTCTTCACATCCAGGCCAAGCCTGGAGATCAGATTCTTCGTCTTGGGCAAAGTGGAGAAAGCTAACTCGATGCCCCTGGTCTAACAACGCATTCGTAACTTCTCGACTGTAGGTGACATTGCCGCAAAAGGGTGATTTTTTTCCGAGCCAGGCTATATGCATTTTCTAAGAGTTTTGAGTTTTTAGTTTTGAGTTTTGAGTTATGAGTTAATCATTCAAAACTCGTCATTCAAAACTCATCACTTTTCTTTTCCTGTACCGGAAATATACCAGGTTAGGAGTCCTCCTGCGATCGCGATCGCTGCTAAACCGAGAAATACTGCCTGTAAACCCAAAATCGTCTCTGCAACGCCTGCTAAGGCTAATGGCAGGCTTAGAGCAATATTAATGACGTTGTTTTGTAACCCAAAGACTTTCCCTCGCATTTGGTCGGGAGTTTCGGCTTGGATGGTTGTCTGCATCGGGATAGCCACCAGCGACCCAAAAAAGCCCAAAAGCGTTGTCAACAGGAATGCCAGCAATAGCTGCTTCGTAAACAATCCCAGACCAACCAAAGAGGCTGCCGTTCCGATAGAACCATAGAGGCTGAGCCGAGTATGGGAGAACCGCTGCCCAAAATGTCCTAGCACCGTTGCCCCCCCAACCATGCCAACCCCACCAGCTGCAAGTAAAAAACCGAACTGAGAGGATTTCAAACCAGGAATAACTTCTGCCATCCGCACAGCTAGAACCGACAGCGCCGCAAAAACTGAAAATAAAATTACCAGTTGGATCAGGGCATTGCGAACGCGGCTTTGTTCGTTTAGGTAACGCAGTCCGTCGCGCAGGTCTTCCCAAACATGGGGCGATTCGTGTTCGGGAGCGTTCGTTTTTTCCCCTGTGCGGAGGATCATCAACAGCAATCCCGCGATCGCATAACTGCCACCCACCACTAATTCTTTGCCAATGTCCGCTCCCCCACCCAAGCGTCCCACCAGGGTGTCGGCAATTCCGAGTAACGGCTCTCCCACGGCAAATCCCACGATCACTGAAGCCATCATTGTCATCGTGTACAGCGAGTTCGCTGAAAGCAGATGATGGCGTCCCACAACTAACGGAATCACTGACTGCTCGGCAGGAGCAAAAAACTGCGTCAGTGTAGAAATCAGAAACGTTAATCCCAGCAGGATGCAGAATCCCACCGGCAACCCTCCAAGAGTTAACCAGCCATGCGAGATCCACAGCAGCGGTGGCACTGCTAAAACCAGTACCCCCCGCAGCAGGTTCGTTGCCACTAGCACTGCCTTCTTAGGCCACCGATCGACATACACACCCGCCACGGAACCAAACAGTATAGCGGGAATCGTAAAAGCCATCATGATCGCCGATACCCACACGCTGATTGTCTGATCGGGTGCTTGAAAGTGAGTGGCAATCAATGCAATCACCAGCACCAGATACACCTTATCCGCTATCTGCGAGAAAACTTGTCCCCCCCATAGCGCCAGGAAATTCCGGTTTTTTAGAACCGGCAAAAATCCTTGTGCGTCCTCCTCTACTTCCTCATTCTTTACTTCCTCATTGACAACCAGATTGGACGGTGAGGCGCTGTGGTTCAACCCTCCATTTGAGGGAGCGTCTGTTTCTGTTTCTGTATCTATCTCTGGGGTTACAGCATCGTCCACCGGGGAGTGGGGGAAAGAAATCGCAGGGCGAACCTCTTCCCATTCAGAAGTTTCAGGGGGTGTTAAGCGCTCGTCAGACAAGGGGCGTGATGTGGTAGGTGTTGACGATTCAGTAAAAGCAGGGTGGGGGCGCTCGGAAGCGGGAACGCTGAGTCCGGAAGAGCGAGGAAATTTTCCTTCCTCAGTCCACCGTTCGCCGTCCTTAATCCTCTGTCTAGACTGACTTAGGGACATTCGAGCTTGTAGATCGGAATCATACCGTTGCATCATGGTTCAGGATAAATTCAGCTGGGACGAGAAACAAGCATCCATCAAAGCAGCAGAGCGAATTGACCGACCAAAGTGATACTGGACGTACTGACGTAACAGTTGCTCTACTGAAACCCAAGCGGAGTCTTCGGAAGGATGAGGGGTTAGGGATGTCGGATGAGTTAATTTTTCATTGCTTTTTCCGTTCTGGGGTAGCTCTGGCTGAGCCAGCTGCTGTAGCAGCGCCAGCTCGATGGCGTTCAGTTTGGTGTTCAGCATCAAGGGCGTTTGTGGATGAACAACTGTTTGGTAGTTCCCACCGGCTTCCTCTGGCACTGTGCCTTGACCTTGAGGTGAAAAGCCGATGGCTGTAGGCGAGAATTTCTCCTTTACTGCCATGCCTTTTGCTGTACTACCAGACATGCGCGATCGCGCTTCGGCTTGCAACCGTTCTAATGCTGGTAAGCTCACCGTTCCACCGGCAGCAGTACTAAACCCAACTCGCCAGTCTGGATCGGTAAATTCCGGCATCAGGGGATGCCGCGAGACACAACAATGTTGAACCTGCGGCGCAACGCCAGCCAAAGCCATCAGGTGAAACACGCCGTGGGCTAAGTGAGCTAAAACCAGAGCCGCGCTGTTGGCAGGCAACCGCTCTAACCGATGCAGATGTTCGTTGAGCAGCTCATACAATTCCATTTGCGGCTGATCGCTCAATGCTTGACAAAGAACCACTTCCGCCAAGTATTGGCTGGCTGTCAGTTTTTGGAGATCCTGACTTAAGCCGGGGAAAGATTCTAGCGTTTCTGCCTGAGTAATTTTATCGAGCGATCGCCCTTTGGCAATCAGTAGCTCATTCACTACAAACAAAGCACTCCTACCGCCTAGCTTCGAGTGGTGCTTGCGTGCCCCCGGTGCTACAGCCCGAATCAAACCAAATTCAGGCGTCAAAATCGTTAGCAGCCGGTCAGACTCGCCCAGCGCCATACTCTTTAGATTGATTCCGGTTGCTTTGTAAGTTCGACTCATGACGTGGGGTAATTGGTCAAGAGGTGATGGGTAATTGATCAAGAGGTAATGGGTCAAGAGTTAGCAGACTCATTCCCGATTACTCATTACCAATTCCCCTTTCCCTCCTTCTCCAGCGTATCGCGCTGACGAATCAGATCGGGGCCGTGCGACGTGCCTAACCGCGTCGCTCCTGCCATGATTAACTCCAAGGCTTGCTCCGGGGTACGGATTCCCCCCGATGCTTTAATTCCGACCCGTTCTCGTGCGACTTCTTTCAAAAGTTGGATATCCGCTACTGTGGCACCCCCAAACAAACCAGTGCTGGTTTTTAAAAATGCCACTCCTGCATCCATACATATTTCCGCTGCCAGTCGTTTCTCTGCATCTGTCAGGCGGGTGGTTTCCAAAATTGCCTTGACAGTTTGACCCGTTTCACAAATTTCTGCAATTTCCCGGTGTAGTTCCTCAGTCTTCCCAATTTTCAGCCAACCCTGGTTGATGACAACATCCAATTCCACCGCCCCATTTTCGACGGCTTCTTGGGCTTCGTAGAGCTTAACCGCCGATGTCGTCGCTCCAGAGGGAAAACCGATGACTGTACAGACTTTGGGCCGCCTGCCTTTGAGAAGCTCAGCCGCTTGCCGCACGTATGCCGGATAGACGCACACTGCCGCGAACTGAAACCTTTCAGCTTCTTCACACCACTGCTTAACCTGCTCTGGAGTAGCCGTTGGATTTAGCAGCGCATGATCGATCAATGGAGCAATATCAATATTTGGCTGAGTAACAGCCATTGCTTCTCCTCTCGCTCACCTCACCTATTGTTAGGTTTTATCAGATATTTAAGCAAAATTAAACAAAAGATCGCGGAATCATTACCGGCTAGCCTGTAGCTTTAATCGGACAGGCGATCCAGACAGACAGGTGTTCTTCCCTTACCTGATGGGAGGTTGACACTACCGACCCAAAAATGGTGAGAGCAATTGGATAGTTAAGCCGTCGCAAACTTAGGTTAAAAATATTTAGAGAAAGGAAAACAAGTTAAAAATGTCTGATAAGCCAGGGTTAATGGGACTGGGGGGTATATTTTTTGTAGTTGGAGCGGGTATGGTACTTGGCAGTTTTGTAAATTACCATCAAAAGCAAGATTTTATTAAAAGCTCATCCTCTACTACAGGTACAATCATTAATTTAAAACTTCAAGTATCTAGAAAATCGCGGGCTTATTTCCCTGTATTCCAATTTCAAACCCCCAATGGAGAAACGATAAAGGTTGAATCTAATATGGGGAGTAATCCACCCGGATATGAAATTGGGCAATCCGTGCCGATTATTTATAGCCCTAATAATCCGAGCGAAGCAGAGATAAACTCTTTTTGGTCACTTTGGTTTGCGGCGATATTTTTATTGGGAATGGGAGGTCTTTTTGCCGTAATAGGTTTAAGTATGCTTGTTCACGCTTTACCTTTCAAGAAATCTAAAACTACAGGAGATTTTGCTGATGAAGAATCTTTGATAAGCTAGAAATAACCTTTGGGTACAATTTGTGTACAAAGAATATATCCAGTGATTTTTAGCTTATTTGAAAGAAGTTCGGAGCTTTATCTTGATAATCGGGCAGGTAAGTTTAAAGTGAATTTTTAGAG
>NZ_JACJOQ010000206.1:0-13076 GCF_014695635.1 Coleofasciculus sp. FACHB-712
GCGTAAGCAACCCGTTCCACCCTAGTTTCAATCCTGCCATCTGGATACAGATTAAATAAACGAAATCCTGGCGCTTCCTCATCTAAGGAAAACTGGTGGCTATGCGGTTCAAACTGAATTGACGTAGAGGGACTACCCAAGTAATGAACCTCACCGCGCCGCCGATAAAATTCTTGATGAATATGACCAAAAACAACCAACCGCACCTGAGAATGGCGATCGATGACGGCAAATAGTTCCTCTGAATTTTGTAATGAACTGCCATCCAGCCAATCGGAATCGACAACAAAAGGGGGATGGTGTAAAGCAATTAGGGTAGGACGTTTATCTGCACGCTGTAGCTGCTGGTCTAGCCAAACTAAGCTTTCTGAAGATAGTTTGCCATAGACGCAACCTGGTACGTGAGAATTGAGCAATAAAAACTGCCACCCTCCCGCTTCAAACGACTTCTCCGGACAAATCGGAGCCTCATTTAATACCTCTTGCATAACCAATGGTTGGTCATGGTTGCCCGGTAGCCAGTAAGTAGGAATTCCCAGAGGACTCAGCAGTTCTGCCAACCGCGTGTAAGATTGCGGCTTACCATCTTGGGACAAATCTCCTGTTAGCAATAGCAAATCCGGCTGAGGGCACATTCGGTGCAATTGCTCTAAAACTACATCAAAAGACTTGGCAGTAGGAAGCCCTAGCAATTCCTTTTTGGTATCTGCGAACAAGTGAATGTCTGTAATTTGAGCAATCAGAAGCGGGTTGGCTTGAGTCATAGTTTCTGTAATGAAAAGGTATTCTGGTCGCTGCTCAAAAAAATACTTAGCAAGTCAGTACACCCAGATGGCTGTTTTTGGTCAAACCAAGGCGATTCTCCGCTTAGAGATAACCAAAGCTGACGAACTTCCCCAGCAGTAGGCGAACGTCAACCATTCCGTAAATCCACTTACATTTGGAGATTCGTATTAGATTAGCGTTTCAGATCATCAAAGACTTGCGATCTAGGAACCCCGTTCCTGTGATCGTCATCACATCAGATAACCTGCATCAGCTTTGAATATAGCGACTAGTCTTCCAATTCGTACAGAGTCAATGCGTCCGGAAAAAATTTTGGTATACTAAGAATCTGCAATCGCGGCGGCATAGCCAAGTGGTAAGGCAGAGGTCTGCAAAACCTTTATCCCCCGGTTCAAATCCGGGTGCCGCCTTTTTAATCTGGGATTCCAATCAGACCCCCGCTACCAGCGATCGCTGTGCCGATGGCATAGGCGGGGATATTCTGCGATTCAAACCAGCTGATGGTTTGGTCGGCTTGGTTTGGGGGCACGAGGACTACAAAACCGATGCCCATATTGAAAGTATTAAACATATCGGCGGGTTTGACTTCACCAGCGTCAGCAAGCCAATTAAAAATAGGCGGAATTTTCCACGATTGAAGATCGATCTGGATAGATAAATCGGCACCAATACAGCGAGGTAAGTTTTCTGGCAAGCCGCCACCCGTAATGTGAGCCATGCCATGAATGTCAAGCCCAGCCTTCCGTGCTGCTAAAACGGGTTTGACGTAAATCCGGGTGGGAGTTAATAAAACTTCCCCAAAATTCTTACCGTCTAAGGGCGCAAAGCCTTCCCCCCTAACATCGGTTGGGGAGGCGTGCAAGTCAACGCCGCTACGTTCAACAATCTTCCGCACTAGACTAAAGCCATTGCTGTGGATACCTTGGCTCGCAAGCGCGATCGCGACATCTCCCTCTTTCACCAGAGAACCATCCAGTATCTGGCTCTTTTCTACAATCCCCACACAAAAACCCGCCAAGTCATACTCGCCCAGTTGGTAAAAACCCGGCATTTCTGCGGTTTCTCCTCCCAGTAGGGCACACCCCGACTCACGACATCCCGCAGCGATGCCATCAACCACCTGAGTCAGCTGCTCTGGGTTTAGTTGCCCTGTCGCTAAATAATCTAGAAAAAATAACGGTTCTGCGCCACACGTCAACACATCGTTGACGCACATTGCTACAAGGTCAATTCCCACGGTGTGGTGGAAGTTGAGCTGATGGGCGAGTTTTAGCTTGGTGCCTACGCCATCCGTCCCTGAAACCAAAACCGGCTCTTTGTATCCAGTTGGCAACTGAAACCAACCACTAAAGCCGCCTAAACCACCCAATACTTCTGAGCGGTGCGTACTTTGCACCAAACTGCGGATTTTCTCTACAAAACTCCGCCCCGCCTCAACATCTACACCAGCGTCTCGATAATCCATGAATTCAAACCTGTTCAGCAGCGATCAAGAGACGTATTTTACTTGGCTAACGCGACAGATAGGACAGCGATCGCAATTTTGTACCGTTGGGCAGCACTATGCCCCGATTGCTTCACCAATTATTCACAAACTGGCTTCCTCGTTTGTGAAGTTCTGATAAAGTTCCGGAAACCTGATTTTTGTCTCAAACCATATTGACTTCAACATCATAACCGCATTTTTTCGGAAATTACTGTGTGAAGGTTTCATAAAGTTGTTGCTTCCTAGCGGAAATCCCCGATCCCCTTTTCAAAAACTTCATGGTAATCTGTTGCAGTTCCACAGACCAGGGTGAACACAGAACGAGTACGAGTTATCGATTAGGCAAATGAGCCGTCTGGCGCTACCACTAGCATTTGGCTCTAAGCTCGACCTCCCAGTACTTTTCACAAGGACTCTATGAACCAAAGATTTTGTTTCGGAATGTTTGCAACCCTTTTAACGACTGCCCTTCTGGGTACGACTACATCTAGTTATGCGGAGTCAATCAAGGGGGTTAACCAAGCTTCCGAATCCCGTGTTTCTCAGGCGCAACAGACAAGCAAATCGAGAGTAACTAAAAACGACCTTCGGCAAGCAGTCTCTTCGCCCTTACTCTCAACACCGTCAAACCTTCAGCCGACCAACGGTGTCAAATTGGGAGAATACCAGTCTCAATCCGCACTCCGGTGCTTAGTAAAACCTTGTCCAAGTGCAATGGATCGGGCGGTTGTTGCTAAAATTCTTCCCCATGAGTTAAACGGGTATCAGGCAGCAACACTCTATGTCCGCAGTATTCCAGTCTTAACCTTTCTCGGCTCCCGTCAAGCTCCCGCAGAAAGCACGAAAGTAGGGGAAGCCCAGAGAACTTCAGACGGGTCGCGTCAAGCGGATGCCAACACTTCTCAAGACAATCCGGTTTGGCGAGCCACTGCTGTTGCTGCGAAGCTGAATCAGTTGAGCCGAGATCAAGTGGATGCGAAAGCGATCGCGGTCGTTTGGAATGGTGACAAGAGCAACTACAGCATTAAAGTGAATGGCGAGGAACTGGTGGAGGTAAACGGGAAAACAAGATTGCCCGACACCACTCGTAACGTTGCCACCGATGCCTTACAAGCAACCAATCGGCTGAGACGCCTGATGGGGAACGCGCCGCCGCTACGGGCAATTGCAGGTGTACCCACATCTAAGCCCAAGCCGCGCCAGATTGCCAAGCGCCCTAGCGCTTCCAGAGTCGCGAACGAGCGATCGCGCGTCGTGCAACAACCATCGAACGCCATTGCCTACAGACCAGTCATCTCCGAGCTTAAGGGCATGGCATCCTGGTATGGTTACGCGGGCAATGGCACTCAAAGTGCCAGCGGTGAAAGATTCAATGAGAATGCAATGACCGCGGCTCACCGTACCTTACCTTTCGGAACCCAAGTGCGCGTGACTAACACAAACAACGGGCGTTCTGTCGTCGTGCGAATCAACGATCGCGGGCCTTTTATCCGGGGTCGGATCATTGACGTGTCAGCCGGGGCTGCTAGAGTTCTAGGCATGATCAGCAGTGGTGTGGCACCCGTGCGTGTAGAAATTCTGGGCAAACCGCAGAAGGTAGCAGTTGATGACAACTAAACTTTTAGCCACAAAGGTGTTAAGCCCAGACTCTTGACATTGAACCTCCTGTTCACCTAAAACGCCCAATCCTCTCTTCTGGAGATAGACTACTGGGCAGAGAGTAGTGTTAGTGGTTAGTAGTTAGTTGCTCGAAAACCAATTACTAACCACTAACAACCAAAAAAGGGGGGTTTGGTGCGCCTGTTTACGACAACTGCTGGATTGCACTGCTACTTGGATTTATACCGGCATCCCTTGAAAATCGGTTTTGTACCGACAATGGGAGCATTGCACGCAGGGCATCTTAGCTTAATCCAACACGCTCGACGCGACAACGATCGGGTCATCGTCAGCATCTTCGTAAATCCGTTACAGTTTGGCCCGACAGAGGATTTTCAACAATATCCTCGTCGGCTAGAGCAGGATTGGCAATTGTGCGAACAAGCGGGGGTAGATGCGATTTTTGCCCCCGCTCCTGAAGAAATGTACGGAATGAGGAATGTGGAAAGGACGCTTGCGCCTGTTCCCGATTCCCAATTACCCATTCCAAATGACTTAACTCAGGTAGTTCCACCGGAGAGCATGACCTCATTGTTGTGCGGTCGCTCTCGTCCCGGACACTTTCAGGGAGTGGCGACAGTGGTGGCGAAGCTATTGAACCTGGTACAACCGACTCATGCTTATTTTGGCGAGAAAGATGCCCAGCAACTGGCGATTATCCGGCGTCTGGTGGCGGATCTCAATTTGCCGGTAGAGATTATCGGGTGTCCCATCGTCAGGGAGGCGTCGGGACTGGCACTCTCGTCCCGCAATCAGTATCTAAGTGCTGAACAGAAAGAACAGGCGTCTGTCTTGTATCGCGGCTTACAGCAAGCGCAGAAGAAATTTAAATCGGGAGATCGCGATCGCATTGTTCTCATTGAGGCAGCTCAAAAGGAATTTGCACTCGTCCCAGAGGTACAGATCGAGTATATTGAACTGGTTCACCCAACAACTCTCATGCGATTGGAAAAAGTTGACGAGGCGGGACTGTTAAGCATCGCGGCGCGGCTAGGAACAACCCGTTTGATTGATAATGTAACTTTGCGCGATCGCCAGCCGATTCTGGCGATTGATGGCCCTGCCGGAGCAGGAAAATCGACCGTAGCCCGCACGGTTGCGCAGTCTTTAGGACTACTTTATTTAGACACCGGGGCGATGTACCGCGCCCTGACTTGGCTGGTTCTGGAATCAGGAACCAGCGTCAAAGATGAACCCGCGATCGCCGAATTAGCGAGTGGTTCTCAGATTCAGCTAAGCACCAGTGACGACCTCCAGACGCCAGTGCGGGTTTGGATTCACGATCGGGAAGTCACCCAGGCAATTCGCTCGCGAGAAGTCACAGCTCAAGTATCAGCGATCGCTGCTCAACCCTACGTCCGCCGAGAGCTCGTAAAACAACAGCAGCGCTGGGGAGTAAAAGGAGGCGTCGTCGCCGAAGGACGCGACATCGGCACCCACGTTTTCCCGGATGCGGAACTCAAAATCTTCTTAACCGCCTCCGCTCAAGCACGGGCGCAACGCCGTCAGCAAGACCTGAAAAACCAAGCTCAGCCAGAAGTCAGTTTAGAGCAGTTAGAGCGGGACATTCAAGAACGCGATACCCGCGATAGTACCCGCGCCTTGGCACCCCTGCGAAAGGCAGCCGATGCCATCGAGATCCAAACCGACGGTCTGAGCATAGCCGAAGTCACTGCACAAATTGTCAGCCTTTATCATCAAAGGCTGTCTGTGCCTGTCTAGCGGCTGCTTTCTGAATGTACGGTTTAACAAAAATACAAGGTCAGTAAAAACTAACTTTAACCCGGATTAACTTCTGGTTGGTGAGTATTCTGCTGTAGCCTGCAACAGGGCAGACTTCACTGCCCTGTACAAAAAATAAGCAATTTAACGATAAATGATATAGTTTCTAGCTTTTAGCGCTCTAGACAGGGATTCTAGAGACGAACAAAGGACAGTAGACGCACGTCCTCTAGCTAGCAGTCTTGCTCGCGCAAGTTGCGCCGCTAGTTGTGAAAAAATTTTTGAGAAGCATGGTGTCTGGAAGTGGCGGCAGATGAATTGCCGCCCGGATGAAAGGAGGAGTGGAGGGGACTTAACGTGGCAAAGTATGACAGATTTCTCTGGCGGGAAAAAACAACATTAATTGCTCTGGCTGCGGCTGCTAGTAGTTTTATTGCTGGTCTCATGTTGCCAGTAAACCCACAAGGTAGCGATCCAGAAATTCTTCTATCCCCTACTGAAAAAATGGGGCATCACACCCCCGAAAAAAGTGGCATTGATATCCAAGCTTTAAAGGCACAGCGAGATGAGGCATTTGTAAAGGTATTCTCTCGATTGGAACAGGAGGCACAAGACAGACGCCTGATGGTTTCTGTACCTACGCAATTTCAGGGCAAAACCTTTCAGGAAGTAACCCTCAGCAGCAAAGAGAAAGTCATTGCCCTGACATTTGATGACGGACCTTGGCCTAAAAGCACGTTGGAAGTGCTGGAAATCCTCAAGAAAAATAACATCAAGGCAACGTTCTTTATGGTGGGGAAGAACGTGAAAAATTTTCCCCATTTGGCGCGTCAAGTTTCCCTGGATGGTCACGCGATCGGCAATCACACTTGGAGCCACCTTTACCATCGCTTCAATGAAACTGGAGCTTCCAGTGAAATTGACCGTACATCCGACATGATTTATCAAACTACAGGCATCAAGACAACTCTATTTCGTCCACCCGGTGGTCATCTTAAAAACGGATTAGCCGCCTACGCCCATAAGAAGAACTACGCGGTTGTGATGTGGTCTTCTGATTCAAGAGATTATAGCCGTCCTTCGGTGCCATTATTCATCAAGCACGCGCTAACTGGAATCACACCAGGCGGAATTGTCCTGATGCACGACGGCGGAGGCAATCGAGACCATACGGTGCGGGCTTTACCCCAACTAATCACCGAATACAAAAAGCGTGGCTACAGGTTTGTTACTGTGCCAGAACTGATGGAGATGCAAGACAAAGAAGTTAAGTTGGCAGCCGCTGCTAAACGAGTTCCTCCAAAAGTTCAATCGGCTGTTCCAAAACCTGAATAAGGGAAGAGAATATTTCCTCTTTTCAGGCACGATACAGAGGTGGCTGGTGATTGGGAAAAAGTTTTAAGTTTTGAGTGGTGAGTCTTGAATTAAAGAAATTTATTTTCACTCATCAATCATCACTTTCATTACTGCTGACCTGTACGATGTAGCGGCATTTATAGAATTTATAGAGAAAATTTCTTCTCTATGATGCTGGTAAGGGGAACCCGATGGTTCCCCTTCACTTTTTAGTGCTTACTGCACCGAGCTAAGCACCTTTTCTGGTGTTGCTTCAGGATTGGCTTCTGGAGAATCAGCCTCGGAAGGAGGCACAACTTGCCAGAATTTGGCTAGAGACTCAGCCCAGTTGGCTAAAATATCTTTCGCTTTCTGGCTACCTGTACGTTCGGCGTGCAGCTCAATCAGCTCTTTGAGTTGTTGCTCACCGGCAGGTGTCCTGACTCGTTGCAGCTTGACAATTTCTGGGTTTACCTTCGATGTAAAGCTGCCATCCTCATCTAGGAAGTAAGCTAAACCCCCGGTCATCCCCGCGCCCACATTGCGTCCGACTCTGCCCAAGACGACAATCGCGCCGCCAGTCATGTATTCGCAACAGTGGTCGCCTGCACCTTCGATCACCGCCATGCCCTTGGAATTGCGAACGGCAAAGCGCTCACCAGCTTGACCATTGGCAAGCATGATGCCGCCCGTGGCACCGTAGAGACAGGTGTTGCCGACAATCACGTTTTGGGCTGGATCGTAGGTAGCTGACTGGGGCGGCTTGATGACAATTTCGCCACCATGCATCCCCTTGCCTACGTAGTCATTTGCTTCACCTTCCAGGTTGAGAGTGATGCCAGGGAGGTTGAAGGCACCAAAACTTTGACCCACACTGCCTTGGAAGTTGAGGGTAAGACTGCCACTCCAGCCGGTGTTTCCATATTGAGATGCGATCGCTCCGGCAATCCTTGCCCCAACTGTCCGGTCTGTATTTACCACGGTTACAGCTTTGGTCACGCTCGACTGATTTGCGATCGCATCCTTAACTTCCGGGTCGTTGAGCAGTTGATCGTCCAAAACCGAGCCATTGCTATGAACTGCCTCGTGAACCAACCAGGAACGGTCTTCGCGGGTATCGGGAAGACGGGTCAGGCAATCTAGATTCAGCGCCTGTGTCTTGGTAAGTTTCGTTGGGCGCACCTTCAAGAGGTCGGCTCGACCAATGATGTCGTTGAGCGACCGATATCCCAACCGTGCCAAGAGACTCCGCACTTCTTCTGCCGCAAAGTAGAAGAAGTTGACGACGTGTTCTGGCATTCCGGGGAAGCGCTTCCGCAAGTTTTCTTGCTGAGACGCTACGCCTACAGGGCAGTTATTGGTATGACAAATCCGCGCCATAATGCAGCCTTCGGCAATCATAGCAATCGAGCCGAAACCGTATTCTTCTCCGCCCATTAAAGCGGCAATAACGACATCCCAGCCGCTCTTGAAGCCACCATCTACTCGCAGAATCACGCGATCGCGCAAGCTGTTTTCCATGAGGACACGATGCACTTCGGTTAACCCCAGTTCCCAAGGGCTTCCGGCGTGTTTAATCGACGACAGCGGAGAAGCGCCCGTACCCCCATCGTGACCGGATATCTGGATAATATCGGCATTTGCTTTGGCGACCCCAGCCGCGATGGTACCGATGCCAACTTCTGCTACCAGCTTCACCGATACTCCCGCTTTCGGGTTAATTTGGTGCAAGTCAAAAATTAACTGCGCCAAATCTTCAATGGAATAGATATCGTGGTGCGGCGGCGGCGAAATCAACGTCACCCCAGGCTTGGAACGGCGCAGCATGGCGATGTAAGGGCTAACTTTTGTCCCCGGTAGCTGACCGCCTTCTCCCGGCTTGGCACCTTGAGCGATTTTGATTTCAATTTGCTTGGCGCTCATCAGGTACTCAGGGGTGACGCCAAAGCGACCGCTAGCAACCTGCTTAATCGAAGAAGAAGCCGTATCCCCATTCCTTAACCCTTTCAGATGTGGCAATACCTGGGAATGACCCATTTCATCGACATCATCGAGGACTTTGTAACGAACTGGGTCTTCGCCGCCTTCACCAGAGTTGGATTTACCGCCGATGCGGTTCATGGCGATCGCGAGGGTTTCGTGCGCTTCCCGCGACAATGCCCCTAGAGACATCCCACCTGTAGCGAAACGCTTGAAAATTTCCTCGACTGGCTCTACTTCTGCCAGTGGAATGGGGGCGCGATCGCTTTCTAGATCCAGCAAATCTCTGAGCGCCGTTACAGGTCGCCCTTGCAAGTGCTTTTGATAAACTTCGTAGTGGTCGTACTGCGGATTCTTCACCGCCTGATGCAGCGACTTGGCAACTTCCGGGCTGTTCATGTGGTACTCGCCCCCCGGACGGTACTGCACAAAGCCACAGTTTTCCAGCTTTTTGCGCGGCACTTCTGGGAACGCCGCCGAATGGAAGGACATCACTTCTTGGGCAAGTTCTGCTACGCTCAAGCCACCGAGGCGCGACGCCGTCCCCGCGAAGCCGAGCTTCAGCAAATCTCCTCCAATACCAATTGCCTCAAAAATTTGTGCCCCTTGATAGCTAGACAGTAGAGAAATCCCCATTTTTGAGAGAATTTTCAACAATCCAGCTTCTACCGCTTTGCAGTAATTTTTTTGAGCCTGCTCTAAGCTAATACTCTTGATTCTGCCCCGCTGCATCATATTTTGCGTCTTGCTGTCGCTCCACCAATGACGCACGGTTTCCAGAGACAGATAAGGACAAACCGCAGAAGCACCGTAGCCAATTAGACACCCAAAGTGGTGCGTACTCCAACACTGAGCGGTATCGACAATTAGGGATGCCCTCGTCCGCAGACCCTGCTGGATCAAGTGATGGTGTACTGCCCCTACAGCTAGGAGCGGTGGAATATAGCTGGATTCGGCACTAATACCATTCGCTATGCGATCGCTTAGAATGATTATTTCTTTCCCAGCACGGACGGCTTGAGCCGCTGCTTCGCATAAGCTTCTAACCGCTGCCTCTAGCCCTTCTGGCCCTTTCTCAATTTCAAACAGCGTTGAGAACTGCTCTGTCTCGAAAGAAGAAGCGCAGATTTGCTCTAGTTGTGCTTCATTCAGAACCGGAGACTCTAACTTCAGCAACCGGGCATACTCTGGTTTCACTTCCAAGAGATTTCCCCGCTTACCCAGAGAAACCGATAGCGACATCACCATACCTTCGCGCAGGGGGTCAATTGGCGGATTTGTCACCTGGGCGAAGCGCTGCTTGAAATAGTCATAAAGCAAATGCGGCTTTTCTGACAGCACTGCGAGGGGAATGTCATCTCCCATGCAAAATGTCGGTTCTTTTCCAGAAGACGCCATTTCCTCAATGATCATTTCCACATCTTCGGTGGTGTAGCCAAAGGCAATTTGCTGGCGCAGCAAGGTTTGATTATCCAGCTTTGGTTCTGGTGCAAAAGGCTCCGCTGCTAGATTTTGTCGGTGAGACGCTAGCCAATCTCCATAAGGATGGGTAGCCGCAATCCGTTCCTTAATCTCCCAATTTTTTTGAACTTCGTGGGTTTCCAGGTCAACGGCGATCATTTGACCTGGCCCCAAGCGACCTTTTTCCAGAATCTCTGCTTCGGGCAAATCGACTACACCGGCTTCGGAAGCGACGACGACGTAGCCATCCCGCGTGATGCTGTATCGAGCCGGTCGCAGACCGTTGCGGTCGAGGGTCGCCCCTACTTTTTTCCCGTCGCTGAATACTAGCAGTGCTGGGCCATCCCAAGGTTCCTGAAGCCCGTTGTAATATTCGTAAAAATTAACAATTTCTGGACGCTCCAACAATTCCGGCTGATTTTGGTACGCCTCTGGCACCATAATCGTCAAGGCTTCCAGAGGACTCCGACCCGTGCGTACCAGTAACTCTAGTACGTTATCAAGAGTTGCCGAGTCGCTATTATCGAGATGAACGAGTGGCTTGAGGTCGTTGATGCGTTCTCCCCAAAGCGGATGCTTCAGCTCTGCCTCTCGTGCCATCATCCAGTTAATATTTCCCAACAGCGTATTAATTTCGCCGTTATGCCCCAAAAGCCGCATTGGCTGGGCTAGAGGCCATTTGGGCAGCGTGTTGGTGCTGAAGCGTCGGTGATAGACCGCAAAGGCGCTCTTATAAACTGGATTTTTTAAATCTGTATAAAATTCTCCCAGCACGGCGGAGCGCACCATGCCCTTATAAACGATGGTGCGGCTAGAGAACGAACAGACGTAAAAATCTTCCGACCATTCTAAATCGAGGTCGCTATTGGCTTTGAGTGCCTTGCCGATACGGCAGCGAGCCAAATACAACTTTCGTTCCAGTTCATCGCCCTGTAAATGGGTCGAGGTACAGATCAGCTGCTCGATTCGTGGCTGGTTCTCTTTTGCCTGTATCCCAAGCACCTGGGGCTGTACCGGCACCTCTCGCCATCCCAAGACAGTTAATTCTTCCTGTTCGAGAGTTTTCCGAACAATGTCCTTGGCTCTGGTGGCAGCTTCGGTATCTTGGGGTAAAAATACCATTGCCACCCCTGTCTGCTGAGTCGGGGGCATTTCTATGCTTTGAGTTGCCAACCATTCACCCAACAGTTCCCACGGAATGGCGGTCATTAAACCAGCTCCATCCCCAGAATCCTGGTCAGCACTACAACCACCCCGGTGTTCCAGACAAGCCAGGGCAGATAAAGACTTCTCGACTAATTCATGCTCTGGCGTTCCCTGCGGATTGGCGATGAACCCGACGCCGCAGGCATCGCGCTCCTCTACCAACCATCGCGGGCCAGGAGAGGTTTCTGCCCCCTTTAGCGTTCCCTGTAATTGATGATTATCATTCACACTCCTGTTCTCCATGAGCTGATCCACGTTTTTCCTTTACTTACTGATACAAATTTCCCGTTCTCAGGTTGTTAACCCTGTGGCAAGACTTTACTAAACAACAGGATTAAAAATTGTCAAACGATGACAAAACTCGTCGTCAATGTATTTAAACACTCATTTCAGTCTTCTCTCGCCGAGACTAGGTGATGCCTCCAAAGCCTGACTTATCTAGATATAGATGCCATTTGACCATGAAGGCTGCAACTGAATGACATTACTATTTTTTCTGCTTTTTTTGTGCTAGAGCCAAGGGTGACAAAACTGGTTGTCAGAGCGATCGCTTCCCGCAAGGTGCTGTTAAGAACCTCGTTCTAACCCGATTCCTATCCCAGCAGCCTGCAAGAGTGACGGATTAGACATCTTATCATTTTTTAATGACGCCTAATATAAATCCCCGACGCTGGTCAAGGGACTGGTAAGCGACCCCAAGACATAGAGCCAGGACAAACAAATTGTAGGGGCTATCGTCAACCCCCAGTCTAGACTGGGCTATGTTTTTAGCCGCTACTTTGAGAGCGAATGCTTCGCCCTATTGAGTTGTTGAATAAAGCGTCTTGCCGAACCCTGCGGTTATGCTTTTTATTATGAAGCTAAAAAAGCAGGCTTGAGAAGATAAAGTCATTGTTTTTTGATAGTTGTGCTGCTGACGCGCTGAGTTATTTTAGAAGTCGTGACTCTGTAGACACGCATCCAGCGCTATCCAGGTGTATGGCAAATACGCCCCTACAGAAGAGCCGCCCTATTTTTATTGATGTTGTCGAATGATCAGGAGAACGACGTCACAGAGTGAGACGTTCGATGGTGTAGCGGGCATAATTGCCCCCGGTCGCCTAATCGCTTTCTCGCTCCCGTCCATTGTTGCCCTCTCAGTTTACATGGCGACTTCTTCCCCGGTCGGAAGCACTAAAGAGCCAGTGTTAAAGACACGGGAGAGCGAAGAAAAGAGCCAGATAGCACCACCGACTGCCAAGCAGATACCTGTAGCCCCCCACAAGCTCCCCCCCAAAGGATTACAGTTTTATGCCGCTCTCAGCAGGCCCAACAAGTTGCCCAGTCAAGCGTTGCCTGTTGCAGCTCCCACTGGGAAGCTTCAAAAATTACCGGCACCGGAATTGCCCCTAACCACACAGGCGTTGGTGCCTTCAGCATCGCCTCAGATTTCTCGGTTGGG
>NZ_JACJOQ010000207.1:0-2395 GCF_014695635.1 Coleofasciculus sp. FACHB-712
TTTTGACTCCTAAGCAGGTTCCCAGCATTCGGCACGAGTTAGGCGAATTTGCGCTAAGGCAACGATGATAGGGATAATCCGACCGTAATTAGTCGCGATCGCTCTCCAGCCCAAATCAGCAAAAAACCACGCCCACATCGCAGGTCCCACCAACGCAAATACACTGCGGATGGCACCATAACGGGCAGCACTCATCGCCATCCCACGCTTAGCTGTTTGCAGTACCACGTAATTTTGGAACTGTGCAGCAGCAGCAGCACTGCCTTGGATAACAGTTTCTTTGGCGACTTGATAGCTAGCAAAATGAATCGCAAACTGACGGGCAAGTTGTTGTAGCAGCAGCGGCTGGACAATGGAACTGACGGCAAGGGCACTACCGCCCTTAACGAGTAAAGCCATTGGGTCGTGTTGCAACTGCACTGGCAGGGGTTCGGAGAGTTGAGACTTGGCTAGCGATCGCTGTACTCTGGCCGTTAACGCTTTCTGTTCGTGTCGTGGCATTTGCTTCCACGCCCGACCCATCAGGTTGAGAAATACTTCTGCTTCTAAATCAGTCGTTGAAAGTTTTGCAGAATAGGGAATTTTTAGATATCGACAAACTTGTATCAAAATTTGGCGATAAGTTACTTCACCCGTGCGTCCTCGCAAAACTGTCACTCCATCCGCCGCTAAAAAGCGAAATCTCTGCTCGATCGCATCCAACCAATCTTCGTGATCTTGGCTTTGAATGTCGATCGGGTCAGGTGTCTGAACGTAATCTAAGGGGTTAAACTTGCGGCGAAATAGAATATCTGTCAGTTGCTGTAACTCTTCTTCTGTGGCTAATTCCAGCGCGGCTCTCAGCTCGTCCAACTTCAATTCCTCCCAGACCCCAGATTCGGTGCTGTCCCTTATTCTACTTCTATATACTTGAAGACTGAGGGTTATCCGTAGTGTTTGATGTCGCTGTCATTGGTGCGGGTATCGCGGGACTGACCGTTGCTCAACAGTTGCACCAAGCTGGATATAAAGTGGTCGTCGTTGACAAATCTCGTGGCGTTGGGGGAAGGGTGGCAACGCGCCGATTGCAGGGGACTTGTGCCGATCATGGCTTGCGTTATTTAGAACCCCAAGGGCAGTTAACTGAGAAGTTTATTGATGTTTTGCGGGTGAAGCAAAGCGATTTTGAAGGAAAGCCGGGGATTGTTCAAGCCTGGACGAATCCTGTTTGCCGGGAACCAGCAAAGCCGAATTTATCCTCGATCCGTCCCCGTTATGTGGCACCAATGGGGATGAATGCGATCGCTAAATTCCTCGCCACAGGTTTAGAAATGCGGCTGAATCAACGGGTACAGGAAATTACCCCAACTGATGAGAAAGCTTGGCATTTCACTTTTGAGCAGACAGCCGAGGCATTAACTGCTAAAGCTGTCGTCGTGGCAATTCCAGCGCCTCAAGCTTTGATGCTACTGGAAGCCTTAGCCAAAACCATACCAACTGAATTTCTAGATAGTTTACGGGCTGTGGAGTTTGATCCCTGTCTCAGTGTCATGGCGGGTTATCCAGCTTCTCGACAGCAAGATTTAAGTAATGCAGAGACGGGGAAGTTCCCGTTACACCTAGATGTTACACACGACTCTGACTTAGCGTGGATTGGTTTAGACAGCAGCAAACGCCCCAATCCCCAGATGCCAGTCTTTGTTTTGCACAGCACCGCTGAATTTGCAAACCGTTACCTGGACGCCGAAGATTTAAACCCAGTTGCACGCCAGATGTTATCCCGTGCTGCACAGTTACTTGTTCCGTGGCTAGATTCTCCCGAATGGTTTCAAATCCATCGCTGGCGCTATGCTTTTCCCAGTCGTCCTTTGCATCAAGATTGCCTGGACGCTGGGACACCGTTGCCTCTAATTTGTTGTGGCGATTGGTGTGAGGGAAACTTGGTAGAAGGGGCGATGAATTCTGGATTAGCTGCTGCTATCAAGATTAATCAACAGATGGAAATGCGAAGCTTGCCGGGAGAAAGTTTTTTAGAAACCCTCCAGCAAATATCTGGTAGGAGCGATCGCTAAGGAGTTAATTTAAACCGATGGAAGATTTGATCCAAGTGGTTGATTACGATACCAATTGGCCTATCCAATTTGAGCAGGAAAAACTCCAGATTCTCCACGCCCTCGGTAATGCCGTCTTGGACATCCACCATATTGGCAGTACCTCAGTGCCAGGATTAGCAGCTAAACCAATCATTGATATTCTCGTAGGCTTGGAGGAGTTACCACCCAGCGTCGATCAGATTACATCTGTCGAAACACTCGGCTATCTCTACCAAGGTGAGTTGGGTGTTCCAGGACGGCACTTTTTTCGCAAAGGGATGCCCCGCACTCACCATCTCCATCTGGTGAAACGAGGGAATCAG
>NZ_JACJOQ010000208.1:0-2127 GCF_014695635.1 Coleofasciculus sp. FACHB-712
GCCTTCGCACCCGGTAGCAGCGGTTGGAAAAATGCCCAAGGCGAAGAAACACGCTGGATCGAACTGTTCTTACGCGGTGGCAATGCCTGGGAGTCCTTCAAGCGTCCGTCAGTTGGCACGCAGATAGAGATTATCTGACAATTTTTCTGGGATTGGGCAAATAATCCCATTGAAACCTCTCCCTATCTCTCTCCTAAAAGGAGAGGGAACCGGAATAAATGTTTTTGATGTTTTACGGGCAATAGGGGAGTTGATAGCCCCTCTCCGCTTGCGGGGAGGGGTTGGGGTGGGGTTCCGGATGCTGAGGAATTATGTCTAATTCGCCGGACATAATCTTAACCAAGAAGTTCTATTCAACCTCAGCCCTCAGCCCTCAGCCCTCAGTCCTCACTCCTCAGCCCTCCGTCCTCTTCACTCTGCCCAATGTTTCGCTCTTTCAACTGCTTTTTGCCACATGGTAAAATTTGCCTGTGCCTGGGTAACTCCCGCACCGGGTTGAAAAGTTCGGTCAATTTGACGACTCGCGGTTAATGTAGTGTAATCTTGCCAAAAATTAACTGCTAAACCAGCAGCAAAAGCGGCACCTTGTGCAGAAGCATCGAGAACGGCTGGACGTTCTACAGGTATTCCTAAAACATCCGCTTGGAGTTGCATTAAAAAGTCATTTTGACAAGCTCCGCCATCTACTTTTAGCAGGGAAATGTCGGTACCGCTATCTTGGTTGATTGCCTGTACAACTTCTTTGACTTGGAAGGCGATCGCTTCCAGCACCGCCCTAACCATGTGTTCTCGCTGGACTCCGCCTGTAATGCCGAAAAATGCCCCCCTCGCACTCATATCCCAGTGCGGCGCACCCAAACCACTCAACGCTGGAACGAAGTAAACACCCCCGTTATCCGCCACCTGCTGCGCCATTCGTTCTGTATCCGTAGCCGCAGTAATGAGTTTAATGCCATCTCGCAACCATTGGATGCAAGCTCCAGTGGTAAATATACTGCCTTCCATGCCATAACCGACTTGGATTTGTCCGTCATTGCCTGTCTGTGTCCAAGCGACAGTTGAAAGGAGTTGATTGCGCGATCGCTGTATTTTTTCTCCGGTATGCGTAACCAAGAAGCAGCCGGTGCCATAGGTGCATTTTAATAAGCCAGGGCGATCGCAACCATGAGCAAATAAAGAAGCTTGTTGATCGCCCAAAATTGCCATAATTGGCACTTCACTGCCTAATAATTCCGGCTGAGTATAACCAAATAAGCCTAAACTTGGCTGAATTTTTGGCATCAAATGAACCGGAATTTTAAATAACTTCAGTAACGTCTGATCCCACTCCCGCGAAGCCAAATTCATCAACATCGTGCGGCTGGCGTTACTATCATCCGTGGCGTGTACCTTACCACCTGTAAGGTTCCAGAGAATCCAGGTATCAATCGTGCCTGCGAAAACATTCTCTAAATCAATGGGGGAATATTCTCGTTGAATGTCCTCCAACAACCAAGTTAATTTAGTTGCAGAAAAGTAGGCATCTAATACTAACCCCGTGCGATCGTAGATATCTGCTGCGTGACCTTGACTTGCGAGTTGATTGCACAGGGGTGCAGTGCGTCGGTCTTGCCAGACAATTGCATTATGTAAAGGTCGCCCCGTGGTTTTGTCCCACAACAGACAAGTTTCTCGCTGCACGCTTAACCCAATTGCAGCAATATCTTTTGCAGTGATATCCGCCTTCTGCAATACAGTCTGCATCGCCCAACAAGTATCTTGCCAAATTTCTCTGGGGTCATGCTCTAACCAACCCGGTTGGGGATAATACTGCGTGAGTTCTTTGTAAGCAGAGCTAACAATCATCCCGTCAGCATTAAATAAGATCGCTCGGTTTCCAGTAGTACCGAGGTCTAGGGCGAGAACGTAGGCAGGAGTCGATGCAGTCATTGCAAGCTTTATTAGTAATAGATTGAGAGTTTTTCAACGTGCGAGTCAAGCCGAAGTCTCGATCGTAAACGTTGCCAAGAATGCCAAGAAAGCGATCGCTGCTACACGCATCAGACTTTGAGCGTGCAACGTCTACGTTTCTCGGCTTTTTTGTATTCCTCATAACAGACTAACTTCACTCAGAGCCTTTCCTGGGGT
>NZ_JACJOQ010000209.1:0-14283 GCF_014695635.1 Coleofasciculus sp. FACHB-712
GATTCCTCAGAAATGGCTTTCAAAATCGCAGGCTCAATGGCGATTAAAGAAGCTGTAATGAAGGCTTCACCAGTGCTATTGGAGCCTATGATGAAAGTTGAGGTGGAAGCTCCAGAAAACTTCCTTGGGGATGTGATGGGAAACCTCAACTCCCGTCGCGGTCAAATTGAAGGCATGAACTCGGAACAAGGCATTACAAGAGTAACAGCCAAAGTTCCGCTTGCAGAGATGTTTGGCTATGCGACGGATATCCGGTCGATGACTCAAGGGCGGGGTATCTTCTCAATGGAGTTTAGCCATTACGAAGAAGTTCCTCGCAACGTGGCTGAAACCATCATCGCCAAGAGCAAAGGGAACACATAAATCGGTCTGTAGTCTTTGGTCAGTTGTCAGTAGAAAAGCCAACTGACAACTGACAACTGACAACTGGCAAAGGAAAAAGGAAAAAGGAACAGGTAATACATGGCACGCGCAAAGTTTGAACGCACTAAACCCCACGTCAATATCGGCACGATTGGTCACGTTGACCACGGTAAAACGACCTTAACCGCTGCCATTACGATGACTCTGGCAGCAATGGGTCGGGCGAAAGCAAAGGGTTATGCCGACATTGATGCAGCGCCGGAGGAAAAGGCTCGCGGTATTACCATCAATACCGCCCACGTTGAGTATGAAACCGAATCTCGCCACTATGCCCACGTGGACTGCCCAGGTCACGCGGACTATGTGAAGAACATGATCACGGGTGCAGCTCAAATGGATGGTGCCATTCTGGTGGTGTCGGCGGCAGATGGCCCCATGCCTCAGACGCGGGAACACATCCTCCTGGCTAAGCAAGTTGGCGTTCCCCGTCTAGTTGTCTTCTTGAACAAGCAAGACATGGTGGACGATGAAGAATTGTTGGAACTGGTAGAACTGGAAGTCCGGGAACTGCTAAGTTCTTATGAATTCGACGGTGACAATATTCCCATCGTCGCCGGCTCGGCGCTACAAGCGTTGGAAGCGATGGCTGCCAATCCCAAGACCCCACGGGGTGAGAATGAGTGGGTAGATAAAATCTACAAGTTGATGGATGAGGTCGATGCTTACATTCCTACTCCAGAGCGGGATATTGATAAGCCCTTCCTGATGGCTGTGGAAGACGTATTCTCCATCTCAGGGCGCGGTACCGTTGCGACTGGTCGGATTGAGCGGGGCAAAGTCAAAGTTGGGGAAACTGTTGAGCTGGTGGGAATTCGAGACACTCGCAGCACAACAGTAACTGGCGTGGAAATGTTCCAGAAGACCTTGGATGAAGGGATGGCTGGCGATAACGTCGGCGTTCTACTTCGGGGTTTGAAGAAGGAAGATATTGAGCGAGGTATGGTGCTAGCCAAGCCTGGTACAATTACTCCTCACACTCAGTTTGAGTCTGAAGTGTACATCCTTCAGGAAAAAGAAGGCGGTCGGAAAACACCGTTTTTTGCTGGCTATCGTCCTCAGTTCTACGTGCGGACAACCGACGTAACTGGAACCATCAAAGCTTTCACCTCGGATGATGGCTCTAACGCCGAGATGGTGATGCCAGGAGACCGGATCAAAATGACCGTTGAGTTGATCAACGCGATCGCAATTGAGCAAGGGATGCGCTTCGCGATTCGTGAAGGCGGTCGCACCATTGGTGCTGGCGTCGTCTCCAAGATCCTAAAGTAGGATTTTGACCAACAAATAAGGAGCAGAAAAGCATATGCTTTTCTGCTCCTTATCTGTGTCCTTGAAATCAGATGCTAAACTCCAAGAGCTGTACGTGTACGGCAAAAAACCGCCGTCCTAGTAACAACTAAAACCTAACAAATAACCACTAATTAGAACCTGGACAACTGAAAATGGCAACTATCCAGCAGCAAAAAATTCGCATTCGCTTGAAGGCTTTTGACCGGCGTTTGCTTGACACCTCTTGCGAAAAGATTGTCGATACGGCAAACCGGACACAGGCAACAGCTATTGGCCCCATTCCCTTACCAACCCGGAAGAAAATTTACTGTCTTTTGCGCTCTCCTCACGTTGATAAGGATTCGCGGGAACATTTTGAAACTCGGACTCACCGCCGCATCATTGACATTTATCAGCCTACCTCCAAGACAATTGACGCTTTGATGAAACTGGATTTGCCAGCAGGCGTTGATATTGAAGTCAAACTTTAAATACACGCTCTTGTAAGTCTGCATTCGACAAAGCCCTTTAGAGGTATCTTTAAAGGGCTTTGTCGTTGGGAATCTAGGAAAAAGATCGGTTAAAGTAAGTAAAGAATCGCACGTACAGCAAGTATAGGGACAATGGCATCCTCTTCCTCAATCGCAGTTCGAGAACTCCCCCTGTTTCCACTGCCCGAAGTGGTGCTATTTCCAGGGAGACCCTTACCGCTACATATTTTTGAATTTCGCTACCGAATCATGATGAACACGATTCTGGAGAGCGATCGCCGTTTTGGGGTTTTGATGTGGGACCCAGTTCAGAGTAAACCAGCCGCCGTGGGATGCTGCGCTGAAATTATCCACTTCCAGCGTCTTCCCGATGACCGCATGAAAATCTTGACCTTGGGACAGCAGCGGTTTAGGGTCTTAGAGTACGTCCGCGAAAAGCCTTATCGCGTTGGTTTGGTGGAATGGATTGAAGACCATCCACCAGAAAAAGACCTGAGAACCTTAGCCTCTGAGGTTGAACAACTGCTCAGAGATGTGGTGCGTCTTTCATCCAAGTTAACCGACCAAGACATGGAGCTACCAGAAGACTTGCCGACTCTCCCTAGAGAATTATCCTACTGGGTTGCCAGCAATCTTTACGGGGTCGCATCTGAACAGCAAGCCCTTCTGGAAATGCAAGATACGACAACCCGCCTAGAGCGCGAAGCCGAAATTCTCACTTCTACTCGCAATCATCTCGCGGCTCGTACCGTCCTTAAAGATGCGCTCCAGTAAGTTTCATTAGTTGTTAGTCATTAGTCTTCAATGATTAGTTCAGTGCAAAAACCTTAACTAATCACTGATTCAGAACTAATGACTAAGGACTAAACACGAGCATCTGCTCGCAAGTCATACCAGCCATACCAGTGACGAACTGCAAGCCAGACAGCGCCCAAGAGAGCGGCTACGCTGAGAGTAAGTCCCGTGTAAGGAACGACGAGTCCCAAGACTGGCACAACCGCACCAGCAATCGTGCAAATGACGGCCGCAAGAGACGCACGGCGGTTTGACCCCAATCCCCACGCCAAGGCTAGCAAGACGATAGAGATGAGAGTCCAAGCCAGCTTGACATCAATCAGGCGGCTAAGATAAGTCAAAGTTAGCAGACAAGCGAAGAAAATACCGCCAGCGATCGCTACATTTCTGAGGCTCATGGGTAGCGACATATAAAGCAATAATATCCACCACAAGAATACGGCTGGTGCGAGTAACAGCAACCGGGGAAGGATACCTGTGTTGCGAATTGGGCCAGTCGAAGTAAAGACACCAAATGGATTTTGGACTGAAACGTTGTCGTCAAATACCCAGGTGAATCGAGTGCCTTGTCCCTCAACCTTACTTTCTGTGGGGATAATCCCACTAGCAAAATCCGCTCCAGGGAAGTTCGCCAGCGCGGTGAGGCGGAAATTGGAGAGTAATTGCCCGGTGGCACTATAAACCCAGCGCGGCCCGCCTTGAGCTTTATAGCTGACTTTAAAACTAGCTACTTGTCCAGGTTCGAGACGGAATGGAAAACCATAGTCACCGGGATTCGCTTGCTGAAGCCGAGTCCCGTCCCGCTCTACCTTATAGCTTTGCAGCAGTGAGTAACCGGCAGGCGGCGGGACTTCAAAGAAAAAATTGCTAACATCGGTCAGCGGGTTGGTAACTTTATAATCGGCACTGTAGTCAACGCGATAAATTGCGCGACGATCTTGGGCATCTGTGCTTTGGTCAATTTTTACCTGAACTTGCGATTCGCTCAGAGTTAGCAAACGGCTAACTTCTCGCGTATCGTTGACTTTGACGATTTTACCCTCAACTTGAGTGGTATAAGTGTAAGGCTCTTTGAGGACATAGCGCACTTGGGGTGCAGGTTGCTCTAGCCTGTCACCGGCAACACTGGCAGCTACCTGAGCGACCCGTGCTTGTTCCCAGTGGTGGTAGCGATTGCCTAAAGTTGAGCTAAGAAAAAATCCTCCCACCATTAGAATTAAAACCAAGGCAGCGTGGGGTAAACTTCGCAATAATCGAGAGTAGCGAACCACCCATTCACCCATGAAAAGCGCTTGTTCTGGTTGATCTCGACGGAGAGAGAAATTTAGCAGCGCGATCGCAATTCCCAACGCACCAACTAGAAACACAATGATGAGGAAGGTACTCAGTACCTGCCCCCCAAATTTCATTAGCTCAGCCGGATGCGTTAAATCGGGCAATCCGGGAATGCCTTGAGCAGATTGAAACATAAAAGTTTGGGATTTTGTAGAGACGCTCGATATAGCGTCTGGTTTGAGTTTTAGAGACTACAGTCCCAAGGCTAGAGTTTCCCTACCGGCAGAATTGAATAGCTACCAAAGATTTTGAGCGTTTCGGTATAGGTGGATAATTCTTCTAAGGCAGATTGAACCGATGCCTCTGTAGTGTTCGCTTCCAAGTCAATAAAGAACAGATAGTCGCCAAGACTCCGCTTCGTCGGGCGAGATTCAATTCGACTCAAGTTAATGTCGCGACTGGCAAACACTTGAAGCAGTTTGGCGAGTGCCCCAGGTACATTGGCAGGAACGCTGAACGCCAGAGAAGTACAACTGCCTCCGGTAGCGGGTTGTAAACTCAGCACCCAGAACCGCGTGTAGTTGTCAACATAATCATTAATCGGGCAAACCAGAATCGGTAGATTGTAGAGTTGAGCGGCTCTAGAGGAAGCGATCGCCCCCGCTGTTTTGTCCTCATCCAGATACTTGAGAGCTTCCGTCGTCGCATTTGTCGGTACCAGCTGCGCCTGCGGCAGAAACCGCTCCAGCCACCCCTGGCACTGAGCCAAAGCCTGTGGGTGAGAATAAACGGTCTGAATTGCCTCTAAATTCGGCGCTCGTGACATCAGAGCATGAGAAATTGGCAGTACCAAAGCTTGTTGAATTTGCAGCGTATCTAACTGCCACAGGGTATCCAACGTTGTCGTAACACTGCCCTCAACCGAATTTTCTACCGGCACCACAGCTAGATCCACTTGTCCCTGCGCTGCGGCTCGGAGTGTCTGAGCAATGCTGGGATAGGGACATAACAACGCTTCCTTTCCCATCTGGGTTAGCCAGCTAACATAAGCCAAAGCAGCGGCTTCTGCGTAAGTGCCAGGAGGTCCTAAGTGTGCAACGGATACGACCATTAAAGCTAGCCCTTTATTTTTCCGTGATAGTCATTCTGACACCTTTTTTACCTTTCTCAGAAAGTCGGTGCTAACGAGGCTGTCCCTCGCAAGGGATAGAGTGGAGCTACTTTATGCCCTATCCCAGTGTCTATTTCTTATGCCTCCGAAAGAGGAGACCTGCTTTATAAATTTTTATAATTACAGAATGCTTTAGTTGATGCCTTCTTTACTAGGACGGATTTTAGCTCCAGAAAAAATTCTGTCCGCTTTTTTAAGAACTGTAAAGTAAAATTAATTTAATTTAGCGTACAGAATTACATTCTGTTACCATCCTCTCATGCAAACTCAATTTGTTGCCTCCCAATCTGTTCAAATTGCTGTTCCGGAACAACCTGTTCCCATTCAGCATTATTTGCGCCAGCCCCAACGTCTTGTGCAGGCTCTAGTCGATCCGACTCGAATTGAACAACTCAGTGACGAGCTTTTTCGTTTGAAAATGCGTCCCTTAAGCTTTATGACCCTGAGCATTCAACCAATTGTGGATTTAAGAGTATGGGCAGAGTCGGATGGAACAGTTCATTTAACATCTACAAATTGCGAACTGCGTGGTGTTGAATATATCAACCAACGCTTTGCTCTCAATTTAATTGGTAAGCTTTCTCCGTGCGAATTGAATGGAACAACTCATCTCAAAGGAAAAGCAGATTTAGAGGTCAAAGTAGAGCTGCCGCCGCCTTTTTTGTTTACCCCTAAGCCGTTTTTAGAAGCGACTGGAAATGCTCTACTCAAAAGTGTACTGTTAACTATCAAACAACGATTGATGCATCAGTTACTTTTAGACTATCGTCGGTGGGCAAACGCTACTAATTCTCAGTCCTCTGCAATTAGCAATCAGCCTTCCGAAAGTTTTGAGTTTTGAAATTATTAGAGCGGTTTTGCTCGTTTTATCTGTTGTCTCAGCAATATGTTTGGATAAACCCGCTTGTACTCAATTGCTCAGGAGTAGGGCATCAGTAAATTGTTTTTATTGATTACCCACCCGACAGGGACTAAAAGACATTCGATGCAAGCGCGAAGGACCGTATTGTTGCAGAGCTAAGAGATGCGGAGCAGTACCGTAACCTTTATTAGCTGCTAAATGATAGGCAGGATACTGGGTGGCGAAACGCATGATTAAGTCGTCGCGCCACACTTTGGCAACAATGCTGGCCGCAGCAATGACCAGCGATTGCTCATCACCCTTCACAAGATTCTGTTGCGGTACCGCCAAGTCTGGCAGCGACCACTTCCCATCAACCAGACACATCTGCGGCTGTACCTTTAGCTTAGTGACAGCCCGCTTCATTGCCAATAACGACGCCTGCAAGATGTTGATCTGGTCAATTTCCTGATTGTTGGCATAACCGATTTTCCAGTCAAGCGCGATCGCTTGAATGTGTTCTGCCAGTTTGCTGCGCCGATAGCTAGACAGCTGTTTGCTGTCTCTAACCCCAGCGGCTGCAAGTTCCTCAAAAGCAGACTTGGGTAGAATTACAGCCGCCGCCACCACCGGCCCAAATAAGGCTCCGCGCCCCACTTCATCCACACCGGCAACCAGTTCCCAATCGCCAGCTAACTCTGGCAGATCCGCTAGGTTGAAATTCGGTTTACGGATTCGCTTTACGACGGCGGGGGCATTTTGCACTTCCGGCGACACGATCTTTGACTCCTTGAGAATTTAGCTTCTGACGAATGAAGGATGAATCATAACAGTATGGAACTGAATTTTTAGGTAAATACCTACAGTCTTTCTCGTTTCATCCTTCATCCGGCGCGTTAGCGCCGCTTCGCTAACATCCTTCAGCCTTCAGAAGCCTCCGTTGCAGAAGACCGACGACGACGCCGCCGGTTTATCACGGGGCTACTTTCAGCTTCATTAGAGGATGCAGAAGAAGCACTCTCCACAGTGTCTTCTTCGCTAGGAGCTTCGGGTTCGGGCATTACCACAGGCATCACCAACTCAGTTGGTGGTTCCTCGTCCGTTGTCTCATCTCCCCCATCTCTCATCTCATCTTCCTCGTAGGCGGAGGATATATAAGAGAATTTCTCGTCAAGCGCGGACTCTACGCCAGGAATATCCCTATCTATGATGTTATCTATGACCCTGACAGCTTCCCTGTTTGGTTCTACAGACGGTGCAGGTGCAGTTTGGGCAGACTCTCCGGGTAAGGTGACAGAAACAATCGCTGATTTAGGATTTTTGACCTGCCGATTCAGGAGTACCAACGGAGAAATTCCCATTAAAGCATAGATATCTTGTTGCTCTGGGGTCATTTCAATCGAAACAATCTCCGGCGGTTCAACTTCCTGCCTGGAAGGCTTAGGACGCTCCGGTCTTGACGCCCGACGACCTTCTTCCACAGCGGGTAAAACGGGCAATGGCGCTGCTGTAAATACCTCGGTATCTCTGGATACTTCTGGTTCTGCTACCGGACTCTGTCTGAAATGATTCACCAGTGGCGGAGAAGTCGAGACTCGAACGGGATTTTTAGTGATTTCCTCTCTTGCAGGAGGTTCGCCAATACGGCGGCGACGACGACGGCGATTATTGTTATTGACTCCTCCCCGTTCCTGATAACTGGGATGATGCATCAAATCCATTGCGTCATCATCATCATCATCATCAACAGCTAAATCTAGGGCTTCGCTGCGACTTTCACGGATGTCTGGGAGGGGCATTTCCCGGACGCCAAGTTCGTTTCGTTCGTTTCGTTCGTTTCGATAAGGTGCCGTCCGGACTTCCCTTACAGGCACTGGCACAGAATGCTCGGCAATTTCCCCGCCATTTCGGGCAGGCTCACCGGGAAGGCGAACTTGATGCCCCAAGCCGCCGCAGGTCGGGCACGCCTGACTAAACAATTCGTAAATATTTTGACCTTGGCGCTTGCGGGTCAGTTCTACTAAGCCGAGTTCTGAGAGTTGAGCAATCTGCGGTCTTGCTTTATCTACTTTCAGTGCTTTGTTAAAGTGTTCCAGCACTTGCAGCTGGTCTCGCCGCTGATCCATGTCAATAAAGTCAACAATAATCACACCGGCGATATTCCGAAGCCGCAGTTGGCGGGCAATTTCCGTTGCTGCCTCGCTGTTTGTCCAAAGAACCGTTTCGCGGGCTGTTGCGGAGCGGGTAAAGGAACCGGAGTTAACATCGATGACCGTCAATGCTTCCGTCGGTTGAATGATAATGTAGCCACCAGAAGGAAGATCGACTCTGGGCTTGAGGGCTTCTCGAATCGCGGCATTGACGCGGAAGTATTCTAAAATCGGGAGACGCTCGCGGTGATGGTCGATCAAAACCCCTTCAGGCGATCGCCCTCCGCTCCAGCTAAGTAAGTATTGCTTAACTCGTTTGACTCCCGTGTGGGAATCTACCACAATGCGATTGACTTCCGCACTGTACATATCTCGCAGGACGCGCTGAATGAAATCATCGTCTCGATTCAACAGCGCTGGTGCCCTGGTGGAGTTTACCTCTTGCTGAATTGCCTCCCACTGTTTTTGCAGAGACTCTAAATCTTCAATGATGGCTTCTTCCGAGCGTCCTTCTGCTTCTGTCCGCACGATCAGCCCCATACCTGCGGGTTTAATCAGAACCGCTAACGCTCTTAGGCGGTTGCGTTCGCTCTCACTCTTGATTTGCCGAGACAGACTTACACCCCGTCCGAAGGGCATCAACACTACATAGCGTCCGGGTAAGCTGACGTTTCCGGTAAGCCGGGGGCCTTTGTTGCCCGTCGGCTCTTTCATCACTTGTACCAATACTTTCTGCTGGGGTGTCAGCAGTTCTGTTATCGCACCGGCAGAGCGTTTTAGCCGCAACGGACCCAAGTCAGTAACATGAATAAAGCCATTTCGCTCTGTATCTCCAATGTTTACAAAGGCAGCATCTATCCCAGGTAAGACATTTTCGACAACGCCCAGATAAATGTCTCCAACTTGATGGTTGCCAGTCGCAACGACGAGTTCTTGAATTTGATCTTCCCAAAATACGGCAGCGATTCGATGCTGCTCTGCGATGATAATTTGCTTTGGCATTCAATTTCCTCAAAATTTGCAGCAAGCTGATAGCACAACAGACAGGCGGAAGTTGCTCACTGGCAGAAGGCGGAATGGAATGTATTCATTTATCCTTCCGTACCCTTCGAGGTACAACGAAGAGCGGCTCTTCGAGAAGACCTTCGGTCTACGCCCCACATCCTTCATCCTTTCGAGGTGACTCTCACTTTTGCTCAAAAAAAATAACAGTGTCAGCCTGAAACAACTCTGTACGGGCCGGTTTTGTTTTACCTTCTGGTTCAATGACAGCAGGGATAGATTCTAAACCCGCCCCTACCTAGAGAGAATAAAGGTGCGATCGCCCATAGTCACTGGAATCAGTAACCGACAAGCTGGGTCAACTCTTCCCCGATGAATTTAAGTTGCCAGTGCCATCCTTTTTCAAAAAGGTTGAACGCTGGACTTTGCCAAGAATGAACAGAAAGTCTCAAAGAAAAGCTAGCTGCGCGAGCGCCACCATGACAGGTTCACACGAGGGGCAACCCGATGGAGCCTCGATCCGCAATTGCTTCTATTGTGATGTATTATATCGCGCTGTTACGCCGATCGGACGTAACTTAGATTGGCAGTGGCGTTAGCCAGAACTTTCTCAACCTAAGTTTGCAGATTTGGTTGCTTAACCGACAATCGAAGCTTGCCTACGCAGACTGGAAATCGTCGCGATCGCGTGCTGTGCGACTCGATCGATCTCCTCCGCGGTATTCTGCCGTCCAATCCCAAACCGCACCGACGCATAAGCCAGCAGTTCCGAGCGTCCCAGCGCTGTCAGGACATGAGAGGGAGATACTTTGACAGAGGTACAAGCCGATCCAGAAGACACTGCCACCACTGGTTGCAATCCCAGTAATAGCGCCGCTCCATCTACACCCTCGACACTAATATTAAGGTTTCCGGGTAGTCGCTGGGTGGGATGTCCATTTAAATGAATCCCTGTCAAACCGCTTAGTTGCTGCCATAGGCGTTCCCGCAACTGGACGAGGCGTTGCGTCTGCGATTCCATTTCAGAGAGTCCCAGTTCTACTGCCTTAGCAAACCCAACAATTTGCGGTGTATAAAGAGTACCAGAGCGCATCCCCCGCTCATGTCCGCCTCCATGCATTTGGGGTGCCATTTGGACTCTAGGGTTGCGGCGTCGGATGTAAAGAGCGCCAATTCCTTTAGGACCATAGACTTTATGGGCAGTCATTGACATCAGATCGATGTTCATCGCCGCTACATCTAGGGGAATTTTGGCAATTGCTTGGGCTGCATCAGTATGGAAAAGTACCTGATGCTGGCGACAAATTGCCCCAATCTCTGCTAACGGCTGTATAACTCCAATTTCGTTATTCGCCGCCATCACCGAAACTAAAATCGTGTCCGGACGAATCGCTTTCTCTAACTGGGTTAAATCAATAAGTCCATCGCTTTGGACGGGGAGGAAAGTCACCTCAAAACCAAGCGATCGCAAATAATCACAAGGATCGAGAACCGCATTATGTTCCGTCTCTACAGTAATAATGTGGCGTCCTTTTTGAAAATAAGCTTCCGCGACGCCCTTAATTGCTAAATTATTTGCCTCCGTCGCACTGCTGGTAAAGACAATTTCTTCCGGTGTGGCGTTAATCGCGTCTGCCAAAATTGCTCTCGCTTGTTTGACAGCAGCTTCCGCTTCCCAGCCATAGACATGGGTAATACTGGCAGGATTGCCAAAATGCTCGGTAAAGTAAGGCAGCATTGCCGCTAACACCCGCTCATCAAGAGGTGTCGTTGCATGGCAATCGAGATAAATAGGGCGCTGAGTCAATTGTTTCGTTGAATGGTTCACAATCCCATTTTGGCAAATTGTAGGTTTAGCAATTGAGGATACGATAGCTATAGCCTCAGCTCGGTGCAGAAGGAGGTTCCCATGAGTCTGACTATCCAGGATTTAGAAAAGCTGCAAGAAAAGCGATGAATGTTTTAGGGAGATCGCTTTCTAGGCTTTCTAGAAAAGTTATCTCAAGATCCTCAATCTTTTAGGGCGACGATTGCCAAACCTCGATTTTCCCCTCCTCACCATTGCTGACCAGGATTTTTCCATCAGGACTAAAAGTAACAGAATTAACAGCGCCTGAATGGTTAGAAATCGGGCTTTTTAGCTCTCCTGTTTGTGGATTCCACAGCTTGATTGTCTTGTCCCGACTCCCACTCACGAGAGTCTGTCCATCGGGACTGAAAGCAACCGAATTAACATAGTCTTTATGGGCAAAGATAGTGCGTGTAGGGCTACATGGCTGTGCGCCTTTACAACCCTTCAAAAGCTCTTGCAGATTCCATAGATAAATTTTGTCGGAAATGTTGCTAGTGGCGAGAATCCGACCATCTGGGCTAATGGCGACAGCAGGAACACCATTGTCTGAAGGCTCAGAGATGGTGCTAATTAGGGTACCTGTGGACAGATTCCACAGTTTGATTGTTTTATCATCGCTGCCACTGACAAGGGTTTGTCCATTTTGAGCGATCGCAACCGATAAAATAAAGCCTGAATGCCCCTTGAGAGTATTTTTCAGTTGCCCCGTGCCCAGATTCCACAGCTTGATTGTCTTGTCCTTACTCCCACTGGCGAGAGTTTGTCCATCTGGGCTAATCGCAATCGAAAAAACCCGGTCTTCAGGCCCTGATTTGAGGGTTTGCAGTAGTTGTCCAGAGTGCAAATTCCACACTTTAATGGTTCCGTCACCACTACTACTTGCTATCTTCTGCCCATCAGGGCTGAAGGCAAGGGAATAAACCCAGTCTGAATGACCTTTGAGGGTTTGCAGTTGTTGTCTCGTCCCTAAATTCCACAGCTTGATAGTGTTGTCATCACCACCGCTTGCGAGGGTTTGACCATCCGGGCTAATCGCAACCGAATAAACATTTTTTGAATTTCCAATAAAAGTATTGGCTAAAGCAATATTTTCTACCCGATTCCAAGAATTATTGAGTTTTTGCAACGACTGTGATGGACTATTTGAAATTTGTAATAAGGGTGATGAATTATTTTGTTTCGGAAAGTAGTAAATCCCCGCTGTTAGCGCGAAAGTAGTGGCAAGACCGACTCCAATTCCGATCAGCCAATGAGGTTTATTTTGAGGAGTCGCAACACCAGCATTGCTCATGGGTGTATCGACCGAGGATGTTGATAACTCAGCAACAGCATCCTGGATTGTTTGTGGCTGAGATGGGTCGGTTTGAGGTAATAGTGTAGAAGTGACAATTGGTTGAGTCGTGGCTGGTGGAGGCGTTAGGGTTTGTGTGGGTGGCACATGATAAGCCCCCGTTGACATTTGGGAATTAACCCATTGAAGTGCTTGCAAAGCTTCTGTTGCTGTTTGGTAGCGTTGACGGTGGTCATAGCGCACCATTTTGTCTAAAACATCGGCGAACGGCTGGCTGACTTGTACCTTATCCCGCCAAATCATCTCGCTGGTTGTCGGATCTTCTGGTAACTGGCTGGGTGGTATTCCTGTAATTGCTTGGATACCAATCATTCCCACTGCATAGATATCGCTGCAAAATCGCGGTTTGCCACCGAGTTGTTCGTTCGCCATGTAACCGGGCGAACCAATCGCAACCGTTAAAGTAGTATTCCTTTCAGAGTTAGTTTTTTGAGCGCTAACTTGTTTAACTGCCCCAAAGTCAATTAAAACGATCTTTCCATCTTGTTTGCGCCTAATTAAATTTGAAGGTTTGATATCGCGATGAATGACCTCTTGCTGATGAACAAATTCTAATATTTTTAAAATGTCTCCACAGAGGGTCATTACCTGATTTTCACTCAGATGCTTACCAACAGGTAACTCTTGCTTGAGTTCATGCCCTTCGATAAATTCTTGTACTAAATAGAACTCTTGCTCTTGTTCAAAATGAGCCAAAAGTTGGGGAATTTGATCGTGTTTTCCCAGCTTGTAGAGGACTTGGGCTTCTCGATCGAATAAACGCTGTGATACTTGTAAAGTTAAGGGGTCGGTAGCTTGGGGTTTAAGTTGCTTAACAACACACAGTGGATTTCCGGGTAGCTGCCGATCTTCAGCCAGGTAAGTTTGACCAAAACCCCCGCCTCCCAAGTGTTTGACGATGTAATAGCGACCACTGAGCGTTTTTCCCAGCATGACATTTGTACAGTGTAGTTGTCTGATAGTTTAGCCTTGGGAATCGGGAAATCCACAGAGTACGCGAACTGACAAGTCAGCGCTAGGCTAACCCCTCGCTTCGCATGAGCGCGATCGCTTTTCGCCCTCTTGTTTCCTCAGCCTTGATTCTCTACCCTTATTTCCCCAAGCTTCTAGCTTTAAGGCACGCTCCAAACCTTAATGGTTCCATCCAGGCTACTACTATAAATCGTCTGCCCATCCGGACTAATCGCAATTGCGAAAATCGTGTTGGAATGTCCCGTCAGGGTGCGAATCAATTCTCCAGTCCGCCGATTCCACAATTTTAGGCTGTTTTCCTTAGTACCACTGCCACTAAAGAGCATCTGACCATCTGGACTGAGGGCAACCGCATACACTCCTCCAGAAAAAGAGCCATTTGGCAATCGAGATCCATGAGGAAACGTATTCAGCAGTTTGCCTGTTTGTAAATTCCATAATTTTGTAGTTCCATCTGGACTGCCACTGGCTAGGGTTTCACCATTCGAGCTAATCGCGATCGCCCTCACTGCCTCGATATGTCCCCCAAAGGTGCGGCGCAGTTCGCCCGTTTCCAAATTCCACACATTGATGTCATAAACGTTACTACTGACCAGCGTTTGTCCATCTGGACTAATGGCAACATTCCGAACGCCCTCATCTAGCCCTTCTTTGATCCCGATCAGCGATCGCACCAATTCACCTGTTTGCA
>NZ_JACJOQ010000021.1:0-2576 GCF_014695635.1 Coleofasciculus sp. FACHB-712
CTCAAGGATCGGGTACTGGGACAGCTGAACGAGCGTCAGGAACGCTATGCAAAGCTGATTCATCAGAGTGGGCGTCAGTTGATGACGGTGGTCAACGATATTTTAGATTTGACTCGGATGGAGACGGGGCAGTTGGAACTGTCGCCAGAACCCGTGAATCTTCTGACAGTGTGCGATCGCGCTTTATCTCAAGCGAGACAACTCCAGACCTTAAAAGACCAACCGGCAACGGGGCATGAACCAGTCAGCAACGCCAAAGAGGAACTGGGTTTTACGCTCAGTATCGAACCTGGATTAGAAACGATTGTGGCGGACGATTTGCGTCTGCGCCAGATGCTCACTCACCTGCTTTCCAACGCCCTCAAATTTACCGAAGCGGGCGGCGAAATTGGACTGAAAGTTAGTCGGTGGGAAGGCTGGATTGCTTTTACTGTTTGGGACACTGGCATTGGTATCCCAGAGGCAAAACAACATCTAATTTTTCAAAAATTTCAACAGCTAGAAGACCCCATGACCCGCCGCTTTGACGGGACGGGGTTGGGGCTGGTTTTAACCCAAGGTTTGGCTCGTCTGCACGGTGGGGATGTTTCCTTTATCTCCAAACCCGGTGAGGGAAGCCAGTTTACCCTGCTACTTCCTCCGATTCCCCCGACGCGCAAGGAGGAAGGAAGCCGGATGAAGGCTCAAAAAAATCGGGATGCATCCTTCACTCCCCATCGTTCATCCTTGAACCGCAATCGGTTGATTTTGATCGTCGAAGCCGCACCTCAGTACATCGACCATCTCACTCAGCAACTCACCAGTTTAGGCTATCGAGCTGCGATCGCTCGTTCCGGGACAGAAGCCCTCGAAAAAGCACGGCGATTTCAGCCACAAGCCATACTGCTCAACCCGTGCTTGCCCCTGCTTTCCGGCTGGGACGTGCTGACTCTGCTCAAATCAGACGACCAAACCTGCCACATTCCAGTCATCGTGACAGCCGCTAACGCTGAAAAAGAGCAAGCCGCCTCCAACCGAGCAGACGGCTTTTTAACGCTGCCCGTCCAGGCGGAAACTTTACGCCACAGCCTGACTTGTTTAACCAAGCCAAAGCAATGCACCAACGTCAGCCTGACGATTTTACATCTCACTTCTCTTGAGCAAGCCGCGATAGAATTTTCGCCCACCGCATTGGGACTCTCGCCAAATCACCGGGTTCTAGAAGCCGACGATCTAGAACAGGCAGAACTTCTGGCTCGCGTTTGGCAGCCGGATGTCGTTATCCTCGATGGTGGGGGTCTAGAAGATCCGCTTGTCTATCTCCAACAACTTGCCTCACAGACGACCCTAGCTTCTCTACCTTTAGTAACGCTAGATCGCCCGACGACTGAGGCGGCAAATCAAGTGAGCAGTCTTTGTGTCTTTCCCTGTTTGGCAGGAGATGGGAACGATCACACCGCCGCCTTATTGCAGGTGATTCAGATTGCCGTCGGGATGAGCTGTAAGCCAAGCATTTTAGTCGTCGATGCGCGATCGCTGATGGATTTGTCGGCAAGCGTCAATCGCTACCCGACCAGCGAAGCCTTCGACCCTCGATTGTTCGCTAAACCCCAGCTGGGCAGCTCGAAGGCATCGCCTCTGATTCACTACCTACAAAAAGCCGGGTTTAGAAGTATACTTTCGCGGTCTTGGACTGAAGTATTGCGGCAACTTCAACAGCAAAACGTTGATTTATTGCTGATCGATCTGGCAGACATGGAGCTAAATCCAGCCTTGATGGAGGCGCTGGCTTCCTTGAGACAGATGCCTTTTCTGCCGCCGATTTTGGTGCTTGAGCATCAAAATGATGGGGTCGATGAAGCTACCTCAGAGTTGCCGGAAATCCTCAGCGCGATCGCTACCAAAATTCTGCGCGTGCCCACCCTATCGATGGCAGAAGTGTTAGACCAAATTCACCAAACCCTTACCCAATCAACCTACTAACTCTCATCCCCACCTCACCTTCTCGTTCCCCGGTGCAGAGGTACGGCATTGCCGTGCCTGCTGAAATGTTGGCATGGGCGACTACCTACTCAAGCCATCTATAAGCAGTAACTTTTTATACACCTGTTTCCCGGCGTATTTTCCCTTGACAATGCCATAATTCCTTGAGTATATTGCACTAGTAGTAGAACATTTGTTCTATTTAAAGGCTGTGTTCCTGGTTAGATTGCGACACTCTGCTGTAGGAAATTCACCTACGACGGAGCAACTTTTTTATGGAGAAAAAGCATGAATAAAGTGGCATCCAAAGACAGCAAAGAACAGATTCTAGAAGCCTTCAAACAACTGATTGCAGACAAGAAAAGAATCGAGTCAAAAATCGCGACTAAGGAACAAGAAGCAGAAAAAGAAAAGAACAAAGAAGTTCTTCAAGCAGCTTCTACTTATACCATCGATAGTATTGTCAAAGGTCTAGCCGATCTGCAATTAGAGTTTGGCGGAATTGTTTTTGGACTCTCCGCAAAATTAACGGGTGAAACTTCAAAGTTAGACGAACTAAAACGGGCGCTAGACATTGAAACGCAGCATTTGCAAGAACTTCAGCAAATCAGAGT
>NZ_JACJOQ010000210.1:0-3263 GCF_014695635.1 Coleofasciculus sp. FACHB-712
GATGACAGCTAAACGCTAATCTGCGATTAATATTATTTCTGGTCTGCCAAGTTAACTTCTGATGACAGAGTCAACACAAGACTCAGCTACTGCCTACGCAACGACGCTGCTTCTTTACTATTGTTTTGAACTGATTAGGGGTTACACGGCTGAGGAATTGGTAGCCCATTGGGTTCGCGACTTTGGTGCCGACTGGGTGCCTCTAGCCGTGATTGAGGCGCTTTATCAGGGACGTTACAAAGCGATTTCTGTCGAGCAAATCTTAAATTTCTGGTCTCGGCGCGGTCAAGCCCTGTATCACTTTAACTATGATTTTGAGCGCTTAGTTTGCCGCAATTTTCCCCAAAATTTGACGGAAGCAGCCGATCCGCTACCAGCAACCTTAGCTTCTAACCCTGAGCCAAGTTTAGAGCGAGTCAAGGCGAAAGACGCGATAAATCCAGTTTATTCATCCTCAACGGAAGCATCTGTGGGTGCCAGTGACGAGGCGATCGCGATCGCCCACCCAATTGCGATCGCCCAGACGCCCTCCCCAGAGGAGGCTGCTGCTTCCGTCCTGTCAGAACCGACAAACACGGACAACCCTAGGGACGTTGCCAATTCAGAAGACGCCAACGCCAGCCTTGCGCTGCGTTCTAGCCACAAAAATTATCAAGCAAATTGGTCGCGCTGGGATGTCAGCAAGCGACCAATACACCAATTCATTCCAACGGCAGATGACTCAGATTTTTACCAAAAACTCAAAGCCGTTGCCCAGAGTGATGAAGAGACTTAAGCCCTTGAAAACAGAAAATTAAAAATGAACAATCCTCATTTTTAATTTTTAATTGTTGGCGACGGTGTCAGCAGCTTTTTCTTGTGGTTTTGCGACGCCCATGCGAATTTCCGAGCAAAAAGAAGCCATTGAGAAGCCGCCAAATCGCTTTAAAATGCTGGCTCGTAGCCGCAAGTTTTCGCTAGCAAACCAGATGCGTTCTTCCGAGTACATCGTTTCATACTCGGTAATCAGCGTGAATGAATTATCGCTACCGATGACATAGCGACCGGCGACCGATGCTTTCTCGGCATAGCCCATGTCGCGCAGCAACTGACCTTCATTCGGCTTCTCCGGGTCGGGAATCGGGACGAGAACGCTAGAACCTGCGTGCTTTTCTTGATCCCATTCCATCGTGCCATCCCAGCTAACGCGAGCGCCTCCCCAAGCTAAGCCTGGGTTAACTTCGTACTGTTCGCAGAGCTTGATCACTTCCGGATCTTCTGCCGAGAGCATCTCGATTTTGATGTCTGACTTGCCACTTTCTGCTTGCTTGAAAGCCAGATGGTGACTAGTACGCTGGGAAAACCATTTGCCTGCACTCAGCTGGAAAAACTCTTGAATATCCATGAATCAAACTCTTCTGGACTAATAATTTTTAACATCACTTTCAATATCTTAGATTGACCAGCCGCTAGAGAGAGTAATAACCGCTGACCTCTACTTTATAAAAGGTTAAAGAGTATTCGGATGAGTAAACCTGCATCATGTCTAGAATTCATGGCACTCCCAGCGATGACTACATTGAAGCCACCCAGTGCGACGATGTTATTTTTGGGTATGCTGGCGACGATACCCTGGTTGGCAAGTCAGGCAACGATATCATCCACGGTGGGCAAGGAAATGACCTGATTCAAGGGGGAGAGGACGAGGATTCCCTGTATGGCGAAGGTGGGGATGACTTTTTACTGGGGGGTTCGGAGCGCGATCGCTTATTCGGAGGCAACGGCGAAGATGTCTTGGTTGGCGGCGAAGGGGACGATCGCTTAGATGGCGGTCCCGGCAATGATGTCTATATTTACGCTCCCGGCGATGGTTTTGACACCATTGAGGATGAGTCGGGAATCGATATCCTGCGATTAGACGAAATCTTCTCGAATGAGATTACGGTTGATTTCGTCCTCGGTGGTTGGCTGTGCGTATCTTATCAGGGTCAGCCCATCGTCAAGATGCGCGGTGTGGAGCATATTCAGGTAGAAGATGGCTTGTTTTCCGTCGCTCACTGGCTGTAAGCAATTAAAAATGTTCCCATTAAAAATTAAAAATGGAGAATCCCCCATTTTTAATTTCTAATTTTTAATTGTTTTCAGATAGCCGCTTCAGGGAGATGGTGGCAGCGGTAGCAACGTGGGGATGACGGTCTTTTTCCAGGTAATTGAGCGCGGAGATACTCTTGGCGCTGGGCAAGTGTCCTAGGGCTTCGGCAAGCCGCTGACGGACAAGCCAATCCTCAGCTTGGGCAAAGCGGAGAATTTGATCGACGGCTCCTACTGCTTTAATTTCACCGAGTGCCGCGATCGCTGCCTGTTGCAACACGACTTCTTCGCTATCTAATGCCCGAACCAGTACGTCGAAAGCGCGGGGATCTTTTAAATTGCCCAAACTAACGGCGGCGCTGAAACGCACCAGCCAATCGGTATCTTCGTAGAACGCCCGCACCAAGGGTTCAAATCCTCTGATATCGCACAGGTAACCTAAGGCACCAGCGGCGTCGGCGCGAATCCCGTAGTCGGGGTCAGTTTCTAGCAATTTCACGAGAATCGGAAAGCATTCTTCGGTCGGTTTAAGACCCAGTGCAAACACCGCCATCGAGCGAATTTGCAAGTTTTCGTCGTCTAAAACCTTTTTGATCAGGGGTACAGCGTCATCTGCCGATACTTCACGCAAAGAGGCAAGCGCCAACATGCGATCGCGTGAATTCGGACTTTCTAGCTGGGCACCAATATTTTCTAAGCTGGGATGAGTCATAAAATCCTAAGCTCTTTAATAAATCTTAACATAATTGAGCGAGTTATCTCAGGAAGTGGTGGAGAGATGGTGGGAATTGTCATCGTATCGCATAGTCGAAAGCTGGCAGAGGGAGTGCAAGCGTTAGTGCAGCAAATGGTTCAAGGTGCCGTGTCGCTGGCTCTAGCCGCAGGGATTGACGATCCGGAAAATCCCTTTGGTACGGATGTAATGCAGGTTTATCAAGCGATTGAGTCGGTTTACAGTGAGGATGGCGTCCTCATCTTGATGGATTTAGGGAGTGCTGTACTGAGTGCGGAAATGGCGTTGGAGTTTCTGCCAGAAGAACGGCGGCATCAAGTGAGACTCTGCGAGGCACCGCTGGTAGAGGGAGCGATCGCCGCAGCGGTAACAGCAGCATCCGGTGCAAATATTGAGCAAGTCATCCGCGAAGCACGAGGAGCATTAGCAGCGAAAGCCTCCCAGTTATCCGGTATTAATC
>NZ_JACJOQ010000211.1:0-5044 GCF_014695635.1 Coleofasciculus sp. FACHB-712
CCATCTGCACCATCGATTCCAGCACCTCAGCCGAATCTTCTGGAACTAGGGTTGCAAAAAACGCATACTTGCCGGTTTTTTCCTTAATTTGTTGAGCAACTTGTGCCAGTTCGGTATAAGTCGCCGGAGGTTTGCTTACCCCAGCGGCTTTAAACAAATCCTGGTTGTAAATCGTTACCCGCGTGGTTAAATACCAGGGAAGGCCAAAACTTTGGTCGCCGAGCGTGCTAGCCTTCCATATATTAGGTAGATATTGCTGACGCACCGCCTGGGGAACTTTAGTATCTAAATTCAACCAAGCATTGCGCGACGCCAACTGAGAGGCAAAGTCCGGATTGAGGTTCGCGACATCGGGTGCTGTTTTTGCCGAAACCGCCGTCAGGATTTTGCTTTCCATCGCACTCCAGGGTACATCCACCCAGCGGACTTTGACGCCGGTATTTTCCGCTTCAAAGTTGGCAATCAGTTTGTTGAAATACTCAGTAAACTGCGGTTGCAGCTGCATCGTCCAGAACTCAATTTCCCCTTTTCCGGATGGGGCAGATCCAGGGCTACAGCTGATAACCCAGCTGAAAATGAACCCTAATAGGGTACAGATGCCCAATCGTCTCCAGGTTTTCCTACGGATCATGTAAATTGCAATTCCACTTTCAGCGCTAGCAGTAACCCAGCTAGCAGTAACTCATCCTACCTGATGAGGTATATCTAATGGTACGGAATCTATCAGGGTGTATTTTTGTCTCTACCGATGTGTTTGTCAGCTAGATTGGGTACCATGAATCTGTCTCTATTTCCCTATACGCAATCTCTCTTACCTAACTAAAGTTTCTATGGCTGCTCCCCTCAGCAAACCTAAAGATATGTTCACCCGATTTAAAGGATTATTATCGAAACGTACCAAAGGAATTGGTATAGAAATTGCCCCTGAACGAATTAATATTGCTCAACTACGCAAGCAGGGGCAAGGATTCAAATTAACAATGCTGTCCTCGAAAGAAGTTCCGGAAGGGGTTTTTCAAGAAGGCAAGATTATCGATGCCCCAGCTTTAGCAGAACTGATTAAGGAAGCGATCGCTGAAAGTAAGATAAAAGTCCAGAACGTCGCCACTGCCGTATCGGGTCGCGAAGCCGTAGTGCGCGTTATCCCGGTGCCTGCGGAACTTGATGACAAAGAGTTGCGGGAAATGGTGTTGGATCACGAAGCCGGTCTCTACTTGCCTTTTCCACGGGAGGAAGCAGATGTAGACTACCAGAAGCTAGGATTTTTCACCGATGAGGATGGAATTGAGAAGGTGCAGGTGCTGCTAGTTGCCACCCGCAAGGATGTGACAGATACCTATATCGAAACCTTCCGCGAAGCTGGATTAAAAATCGATGTGTTAGAGATTAGCAGTTTTTCTCTGATTCGGACGATTCGAGAGCAGTTGCGGCAATTTGGTCCTCAAGAAGCTGCCGTTTTGGTAGATATTGAGTTCGACAGCACCGAGATTGCCATCATCGTAGATGGGGTGCCACAATTCTCGCGCACCGTGCCGATTGGGACGTATCAACTACAGAGTGCCCTCAATCGGGCGATGAATTTACCGACATCGAGAAACACTGAAATCCTGCAAGGGATGACAATTCCCAACACTCCCGTCGATAATGTCCGCACAGGTGCAACAGGGATCAATCCCGGTATGGCGGCTTTGGTTAGAGTATTGGGAGAGCTTGCCGACGAACTGCGTCGTTCTATCGATTTTTATCTAAATCAGAGCGAAAATTTAGAAGTGGCGCAGCTGCTACTCGCTGGGCCAGGAGGAGGAATTGGACAACTGGATGAATTCTTCACGCAACGGTTGAGCTTGCCAACGACACAAGTAGACCCAGTTGCGGCCCTTTCCTTGGAGGTGATAGAGGAAATTTCACCAGTGCAAAGACCGGGATTGGGAGTGGTATTGGGATTAGGACTACGAGAGGTTTAAAGCGATGTATAGCCTAGATATTAATTTTCTTAAGGATCGCCCGGACATCATCCGCCGCGATGTCCCTGGTGCCAAAGCTCCCTCTGGGAATAAAAACATGACGCCGCTGTTGGCGGGATTGGCAGTCGGTCTGCTGTTGCCAGCAGGAGTTGGGGCGTTGTGGTTGTTGCTGCAAAACCAAACCGAACAATTGACCGCCAAAAAAGCTCAATTGGAACAGCGGCTCAATGAAGGCAAAGCCAAAGAGCAGCAAATTCAAGCAATCAACAACGAAACTCAGGCAGTGAAAGGAGAAACGCAGGCACTCGCCAGCGTGTTCAATCAATTGGCTCCGTGGTCAGCGATTTTGCAGGATATCCGCGATCGCGTGCCACCCGGTCTGCAAATCACCAGCATTGAGCAAACCGCGCCAGATCCGGCTACCACCACAGCAGCCCCTAGCCCCACTGCTGCCGCTGCCCCTCCGAGTTCTAACGTGTCAATCAAAGGGTACGCTCGCTCCTTTGATGAAGTGAACGACTTTTTGCTAACGCTACAGCGATCTAAGTTATTCGATAGCGAAGATACCCAAATTGTGGCGGCTGAGTTGAAAGACAATCAAACTCAGGTGCAACAGCCCCAGGATCAAGGAAATTCCAACGCTAGAGTAGAAATTAAATTGCCAAAAGTGGTGGAATACACCATTAAAACGAGCCTGAGCGATGCCCCGGCTTCCCAGTTACTTAGAGAGTGGGAGCGCAAAGGTGCAGTGGGATTAGCGACTCGGCTTAGAAACCTTCAGAACACAGGAGCGCTGCAAAAATGACGGTAAGTCAAGACTTTATACCATCCGATGAAGGCCAAGATGAAGCTGCCTATCCCAGTGCCTTTGGTATTACTTTCACGCCAACAGTCAGCGGTGCCTTGCTGGCAGTGTTGGGTTTAGCAGGAGCAGCTTATTTGGTCGTTAACTTGTTGTTGCCTGCGTGGACTTCTTATCAACAACTGCAAACGGATGTAGAAAACACCGAGCAGCAAATTCAACAACAGGCACAACTCCAGCAAAAAATTGATGCGGCGAAAGTAAACCTAAACAAGGCAAAACAGCAAAGAGCTGCTGTCCTTTCCATGTTTGGTAGCTCCAGAACCCTGGATACCTTAATGCTAGATATCAATCGTTTTGTTAAGGCAAGACAGGGTAAATTGACCAAGTATGAGCCAAGAAGAAACGATGCCGCTGATGCTAGCAGTAGTGACATTATTACTGATGGGTCTTTGGGGCCGGAAGTCAATGGTAAGCTCAAACGTAAGGTATACAATGTAAGCTTTGAAGGCGACTACGGACAAACCCAATCCATTCTGAGAAGTCTAGAGCGACTCCAGCAACTGCTAGTAGTAAAAGACTTGAAATCAGATTTAAAGGACGCGGCGACCAGTCAGAAAATTACGGTAAACCGGCAGGGTCAAATTGTCCCCACTGGCAAACCAAAAGAGCGAACCTTGATTAACACCTCTTTTAAGTTAGAGGTGCTGCTGCCATTATCGGAGCAGGAAGCGAAAGAGGCGGCGGCAGCAGCAGCGGCAGCAGCAGCGGCAGCTCAACCACCCCAGTAGGAGACAGCGAGTAGGTGTCGAGAATTCGACCTGAAAGCTGTTCAGGTGCAAAAATTGCTTTTGTGTGAGGAGGAAACGGTGAAACAGCTATCAATATTGGGTGGAATCTTGCTCGGTTCAGCACTGGTTCTACCCGGAACACAACGGGTCTTAGCAGCTGCCACGCAAGTAACCGCTGTGCAACTCAATCCCACGGATAATGGTGTTGAAGTGATGCTAAAGACATCTGAGGGCGATCGCTCCGGCAAGGACACTGTCCTACGCCCTCAGATGTTCACACTCAGCCGTGGCAATGAGTTAACGGCAGATGTGCTGAATGCCCGACTGAGCTTACCTGAGGGAGACAGCTTCCGTCAGGAAAATCCGGCTCCTGGCATTCAGTCAATCGTCGTGAGCCAGCGGGAGGACAATAGCGTCCGAGTAACGGTCAGCACTGCTAACAGCAAACCGACCGGGCAGATTAGCCAGAACAAGGAAGGGGGAATCACCTTAAACGTTAACTCTGTTGCACCGCCGACGCTCTCCTCCCAGGCACCTGTTAATTCTTCTCCTACTGCACCTGCACCAACGGCACAGACACCACCGACTCCAACCCGACTCGCTCAAACGCCAGTTCCGGGCGGTGTATTCCCCCAAACGCCACCCGGTCAAATCCCTCAGGTTCCAGCACCCAGTGGCATAACTCCTGCGCCCGGTCTACCAGAGGTTCAGCCTCAACCAGTCATCAACCCGCCAAACCCAGATGTTCTGGTGCCAAACCCGCGCATTACCATTGACGGAGTTCCGGCTCCAGCGGCGGGGACAGTGCAACCCGTCAGTCCAGCACCGCCTTTCTTGCCGAGAGCGATCGCGCCCCCAGTCGGCGATATTACTACCTCCAACACCAATGCTGCCCCCGCTGTCATCGATCTCGGTACGGCTGAGCGCGTACCCCGCTTAGTGTTGCGGGATGCCCCCGTCCGAGAAGTTTTAGGGCTGCTTGCCCGTTCTGCGGGTCTTAACCTTGCCTTTACGGGAGGCGCGGCAGCAGGTGGGACTCCGGGGCAACCAGCAGCCGCTCCAGGCCCAGGTGGTGCTACCGAGGGGGGACCTACGATTTCCCTGGATATCGAAAATGAGCCAGTTCAAGATGTCTTCAACTACGTCCTTCAGCTGAGCGGCTTAGAAGCCAACCGAGTTGGACGAACAATTTTTGTGGGTGCCAGACTGCCTGACGATGCTCGAAATATCATCACGCGCAGCCTGCGACTCAATCAAGTCCCTGTCACGGCTGCGGCAAACTTCTTGACAACCCAAGGGGCAGAGACGCAAATCCCTACAGAGCAAATTCAAATTCAGACCATTGGAGAGGGAGCCGCCGCTCGAACCGTAGAAATCAGAACGCCAAGCATTTTAGCACTGAGAGCTACTGAGGGAAATGCCCCCTTACTACTCAAAGGGTTAGCAGTATCAGCCGACGAGCGACTCAATGCCATCACCCTGGTTGG
>NZ_JACJOQ010000212.1:0-1932 GCF_014695635.1 Coleofasciculus sp. FACHB-712
GGAAAAATGTAAAAATAGATACAGAAATAAATTAGCTAGTTCACCACTGACTGAGTATTCATAGCCGTCAGTGGCTCTGGGGAATAAAAGTAGAGCGCGATCGCGAAGCAGCGTGCCTTGCTTAGTAACAAATACTCAGGAAACTCAATCGGAGGCGAAACTTATGAAACTCTCTTATCGCGGCGTCAGCTACGAAAAAACTTCACCCACGCTGGAAGTAACCGAAAGCGAGATTGTGGGGAAGTATCGGGGACAGACTTACAACGTTGCATATCCCAGACATATTGCAGTTCCCGATGCGATTGTTAACTTGAACTATCGGGGAGTCCCCTACTTCATCGGCAAAACCGGCACGACTAGGGATGCTCTAGAGAGGCAAATCTCATGTGAAGGGATGGCATCTCTAGGCGATCGGAAATTGCCAACCGATACAAGTCGGCGAAAAGTGTTGGATAACGCCGCTAAAAGTCACTTAGCGAATATCCACCGCAGCTTGGAACATCGGATACAAGTCGCTAAAGCCAAAGGTGACGAAAATCTAATTCGCCTTCTAGAAGCAGAGTCGAAGCAACTGACATTGTGCCTCTAGGAGTTTCCAGAATATCTGGCTGTGCTTGCGGTTGAGTCAGCAGTAATTGCTAACTCAACCGCAAAGAGTCAAGGAGCGCACTCCTCCCCCTTTAGGTGTAAAATTTTATCTAAGCACGAAATCTTCAAAGCTGAAGACGACGGATTCCTGGTTTATAAAGCTACGTGGGCGATAGAGAGCGATCGCCCTTTTTTTTATGGGAATGGATTCTGGCAAATAAACCGTTACGGGTAAGGGTCGTTGCAGCGAATCCTACAAATTTTATTCCATTTTTTCACAATAATTAATAAAGGTAATCTGCGACTTAAGCAGTAGCGCTCTGCCTTGTGTTGACTTCTAACGATCGAGGGCAAAAAGCGTGTGAATCGCATCCTCACGATTGAAAACACAAAAGCGATGCGCTAAAAGCGCTACCGCCCCCAAATTTTGCTGAGACTAGGAGACTTGAAAATGCTTGAATCTTATCGTCAACACGTCGCTGAGAGGGCGGCACTCGGAATTCCACCACTGCCGTTGGATGCCCAGCAGACTTCTCAATTGTGCGACTTGTTGAAAAATCCTCCAGCGGGTGAAGAAGAGACATTGTTGGAATTGCTGCGCGATCGCATTCCTCCAGGCGTCGATCCCGCTGCTTACGTCAAAGCTGGCTTTCTCACCGCTGTCGCCAAAGGCGAAACCATTAGCCCTCTAGTTACCCCTATCTATGCAGTAGAACTGCTGGGAACAATGGTAGGCGGCTACAACGTGCAATCGTTGATAGATTTACTCAAATCTGACGATGAATTGGCATCAGCCGCCGCAACAGCTTTAAGCAAAATCATGCTGGTGTATGATGCCTTCCACGATGTCTTGGAATTGTCCGAGACGAATTCCTATGCCAAGCAAGTCATTGACGCTTGGGCGGCGGCGGAGTGGTTTACCAGTCGCCCCACCTTGCCAGAAGCGATTACCGTCACCGTGTTTAAGGTGCCGGGAGAGACGAACACCGACGATTTATCTCCCGCAACCCATGCCACAACCCGCCCGGATATTCCCTTGCACGCCTTGGCAATGCTGGAATCTCGGCAACCGGGAAGTTTGGAAACGATTGTCGAGTTGAAGAAAAAAGGGCATCCCGTGGCGTATGTAGGGGATGTCGTCGGAACGGGTTCTTCCCGGAAATCTGCGATTAACTCTGTTTTGTGGCACATTGGGCACGATATACCCTTCGTACCCAATAAACGGGCGGGGGGATATATATTAGGGAGTGCGATCGCGCCGATTTTCTTCAACACCGCCGAAGATGCCGGTGCATTACCCATCCAGTGCGATGTCACCCAGATGGAAACCGGCATGGTAATCAC
>NZ_JACJOQ010000213.1:0-14068 GCF_014695635.1 Coleofasciculus sp. FACHB-712
ACGCAAAAATTCAATTCCACCCATTTTGGGCATATTCAAGTCGAGTAAGACCAGCCGCCGCTCTCGCGGAACCTTTGTTGAATCGTCAGTCCCCCGCAACATAGCTAGTGCTTCTAGCCCGTTATTGGCAACATAGAAGGGATTTTGAATATTATTTTTTTTGAATGCCCGTTTTACGGTCATCACATCAACTTCGTCGTCATCAACTAGCAAAAGGTTTGTCATCTTATCTACCATGATTTAAAAAACGATTGATTATTATTTTTTTATTCATTTTTTTATTAGTGATATCCATATCTAGACAAAAAGCGAATTGTTACTACTGGGTTGTTTGGGCCAGGTAAAGTAGAAAGTTGACCCTTGATTGACTTGAGATTCCAGGCGAATGGTTCCTCCTTTGTTTTCGATGATTTTCTTAACGATGGCGAGTCCCACGCCGGTGTTTTCTACCTTATCTCGTGCCTCCAGAGTTTGAAACATGACAAAAATTTTTTCATGATATTCCGGAGCGATCCCACACCCATCATCTGCCACGGCAAATTCATAGAATGTTTCTTTATCTTGTACTGATATGGTCGCGCTTCCATCCAACCGAGGGTGGTGTTTGAAGCAATTGCTGAGCAGATTTGCAAACACTTGTTCTAAGGGCAAACGCTCGGTGTGGAAGGTAGGCATTCCGGGCTGGATGGTGATAGCGAACGTGGGTGGAGGTGCAAGCGTGTTGATAACTTCTGCTAGTAGGGTGTCAACGTCCACAAGATCCACAAAGGTCTTGACCCGCCCCACACGAGAATACTGCAAAAGACCGTTGATTAGAGCTTCCATCCGATGAACGCGCCCCCGCAGTAAATTCATATTCTGCTGGGTTTCCGGATTTAGAAAGTCGAGTAGGTCTTCTTCAATCCAAGTGGAGAGGTTAGCGATCGCTCTTAGAGGTGCCTTGAGATCGTGGGAAACAATATAAGCGAAGTGGTCGAGTTCGGCGTTGCGTTTTTCTAAAGCGGCGTTGGTTTTAGTGAGGATGGTACTCAGACGGGCTAATTCCGCCGCGCGATCGCGCAAAGCTTCTTCGGCAAATTTTCGCTCAGTAATGTCAATACACGAGCCAATATAACCCGCAAAACTCCCATCCGCCAAAAATCGTGGCGTTCCGGTATCTAAGACCCAGCGATACTGCCCATCTGCCCGCAACAGACGGTACTCCATTTGGAAAGTTTTCCGGACATGAGCAGCCGCCCGATAAGTATCCAAACAGCGCTGCAAATCCTCTGGATGCACGCCTTCTGCCCAACCTTTGTCGAGTTCTTCCTCCAAGGTTCGCCCTCGGAAGCTCAGCCAACGCTGATTGAAGAAATGACACCGCCCATCCCGATCTGCCACCCATAACAAGACGGGGGCACTATCTGCCATCGTGCGGAAGCGTTCTTCGCTCTCCCGCAATGCCGCCTCCGTTCGCTGACGCTCTGCGAGTTCTTGTTGCAGCGTTTTAAACAGACCCGCGTTGTCAACAGCTAAAGCGGCGCGACGGGCAAGTTCGCAGGCAAAGGTCAGGTCAGCCTGACCGTAGCGACGACCCGACTCGGCTGAGGTAAAGGTAATTGCCCCCAAGGTGCGTCCGCGAGCTACCAGGGGCACCACCATTGCCGATGTAAAGCCTATCTGTCTCAAGATTTCTAGGTGTTCGGGATCGCGAGCCGCCTCTACCAGGAGGGAGTCGGGAACCTCCGCGTATAACTCTGCCTGACCCGTGCGTAAAACGTTGGGGAGACCATAAGATTCATCGGGATCGGGCGGGTAGCGCTCCTGCAATTGGTAAGCCCAATCGACCTTCGATGGGTCTTGATGGACAACCGCCAGTCGGCGAATTGTTTGATTTTCGTCGAGCATATCGATAGAACACCAGTCAGCTAGCTGGGGAACTGCTAGATGAGCCAGGGTTTCTAAGGTAGTTTGATAGTCAAGGGAGCTAGTCAGCAGGGTCGTCGCTTCACCCAAAAAGTGCTGTTGTTCGTTAATTCGCTGGCGTAGCGTAGCGTGCCGATGGCTTTCGCTGATGTCCGTACCCACCCCAATCGTGCGTACTGCCTTGCCGGTTTCGTCGCACAAAACCTGACCTTTTCCAGAGATCCAGTGGATGCTACTGTCAGGCCAAACGATGCGAAATTCAAGCTCAAAGTCAGTCTTCTGCTCGACTGACTGAGCGATCGCCTTTTTCAAGGAATCCCGATCCTCTGGATGCACTACTTCTAGGAAGGCGGCAAACGTACCGGCAAAAGTTCCGGGAAGTAAACCGTGCATGCGTTCTAGAGTCTCTGACCACGTCAGCTCCCCGGTGAGGATATTCCAGTCCCAGATCCCCATCCGTCCTGCCTCCAGGGACAATCGCAGTCGCTCCTCGCTCGTATGTAGCGCTGCTTGCGTTTGCTGCCGACTGGTAACATCCAGAACCAGAGATAACACTGACATCAAGCGACCCGATTCATCGAGCAAAGCAGAGTTGTACCACTCGCAGTAGACAATCGAGCCATCTTTTGTATAGTTACGGTTTTGGGACACGCTGCGCCCTTCGCTGCCTTTGAGCAACCGTCCGATCTCATCATTGACTGCTGCTACATCTTCGGCGTAGATAAATTGCCATTCCTGAGGATGTTTACCCGTTACTTCGGCGCTTCCCCATCCGAAGAGCGCTTCAGCTTCCCGCGACCACCTCGCCACTCGAAAGTTGCTGTCCCACTCGATGAGTGCTAAGGGTGAGTTTTCTAGATGGAAGTTGAGTTTGTGCAGTTCATCTCCCGATGCCGTTGGAGTTGGCTGTAAGAAGCCGCGATCGCTGAGCATTTCCTCCCAGGAGCGATCGCGGCTTCGGTCTGGCGTTTTTAGAGACATCTGAGGATAATTGCTAACAGCACTCGCCAGCCTCGTTTCCAAAACGGAATTTTCGCTTGGGCTTCCCGCCTCTGGGTACTTTTTGACATTGGCGAAAGCCGCTAAAACAGCGCTCCACAGACCGAGTTTCGTGCCACCGTACCAGATGCCCACCAATATGGCAGCAAAAAGTATTAGAAAAGGAGTTTCTTTTCCACCAGTTAGAATGTTTAGAATCAGTTTAATTAGCAGTGCTAGTGTCACCGCTAATAGAGCGATACCGTAACGCATTACCTGGAAGCCTACCCCTGGCAAAAGTTTCATCCTTCTAAACACAAATTGCCATAAAACCACTTTCTCAGGCATCAACCACTAGGAAGGTGATCGATTGCCTAGGGTTTTCCGCTGTGTTCAGTCGGATTGCATCCAGTATTATAGAACTCGCTCCAGAAAGTCCGCGCAATTGAGTTGGAGTTGCGATCGCGTGTCTTCGGAGCGAGGCGTTAGCCTAGCCCTGGCTTGTTAATTCGCGCCAGAGTTTTTGTAGTTGCTTTTTAGTAGAATCAACCCTGACGTAGCATCAGCCATAGGGACGATTATAGAGATTCGGCATCTACAATTTGCACCGTTACTCTATCGAATCTAGATTAAGGAATCCTTACTAAAGGCTTGAATTTAAAAAAAAGTTTAAGTTTTAACGAAAGTAAAAAAGTAAGTTTTAGTACCAATCGAAGATTTAAAACTCGCATTAGATGCAGACCAAAAGTTTTTGAATTGGTACTTTTGTACGCCTAAGCAAGGATGGTTTTGTTTATCGCAGTTCTCTCTTGAGTGCAAGAAGGAACCTCACCCCCAGCCCCTCGACCTTCACGGAGAGGGGAGAAGATTGAACGCCTCTGGGATGTTTAGACGCGCTTTCAACCGCCAGCTTAAGACGGGTGCCTGAGATGAGTTTAGGTACTCAGAACCGATTTCGACCAGGTAAAGCGAAAGGTTGCTCCTTTGCCTGCTTGAGATTCTACCCAGATGGTTCCTCCTTGGGTTTCAACAATTTTTTTGACCAGGGTTAGACCGATGCCCGTGTTTTCGACGATATCGCGAGCTTGTAAAGTCTCAAAGATGGCAAAAACTTTCTCGTGATATTCGGAGGCAATTCCTGGCCCGTTATCTGCCACGGCAAACTCATAAAAGTTACTTTGGTCTTGAACCGATATTGTCACTTGTCCCTCTGTTTGGGGGTTGTGTTTAATCGCGTTGCTAATCAGATTGGCAAACACCTGTTGTAGGGGCAAGCGTTCGGTGCGTAGGGTAGGCATTCCAGGGTTTACGGCGATGGTAAAAGCCGGTGGCGGTGCGAGGGTGTCAATGACCTCTGCGAGAAGTTTTTCCACATCCACCCATTCCACAGACGCCTTTATACGCCCAACGCGGGAATATTGAAGGACGCCATTGATCAGCGCTTCCATGCGATGAACGCGCGATCGCATTAAGTCCAGATTGTGCCTAGTTTCTTCAGTCAGTTGGTCGGAGATGTCTTCTTCAATCCAAGTGGAGAGATTAGCGATCGCTCTCAGCGGTGCTTTGAGGTCGTGGGAGACAATATAGGCAAACTGATCGAGTTCTTGGTTGCGTTTCTCTAAAGCAATATTGGTTTGGGCAAGGATGGCGCTTAGGCGGGCTAATTCCCCTGCACGCGATCGCAAATCTTCTTCTGCTTGTTTGCGTTCGGTGATGTCGCTGTTGATTTCCAGGGTCGCTAAGGGTTCGCCCTCATCGTCTGTCTGCAATGTCCATCGGCTAGAAACGCGAATCTGCGTACCATCGCGCTTAGTGTCGAGCAGTTCGCCTTTCCAATACCCGTCGTGAAGAAACATTTCGTCGATTTCTTCGATATTGGGGGGAAATTCGGTTCTCAAGAGTTCGTGGGCGTATTGACCGAGGGCTTCTTTCTTTGTCCAACCGTACAGCCGTTCTGCCCCCAGATTCCAATAAGTAATCCGATCGTCGCGATCGCGCACCAAAATCGCGTCATTTGCCAGATCCAGCAATGTCGCTTGTTTTCGCAGCATTTCCTCAGCTTGCTGGCGATCCGTAATGTCCCGCATAATCCCAATCAGCAAGCGCTGATTGTAAGAATGTATCTCGCTAAACGCTAACTCCATTGGGAACGTGGTGCCATTCTTGCGGCGTCCTACCGTTTCTTGCAGTTGCCGCATTTTGACTGGGTTGTTGCCCACAAAGTGGTTGAGCGCCTGGATGCTATCACCGCTGAAGGGCTGCGCCACCAAGAGTTTCAGGTTTTTGCCAATCGCTTCGGCGGGTTCGTACCCAAACATTAAGGTAGCAGCTTGATTAAAAGACTCAATATGACCTTGATCGTTGATAGTGATAATCCCATCTACCACATTGTCTAAAATGGCACGGATGCGAATGTTACTTTCACGCAAACCCGTTTGTTGTCCTGCCAGTTCCCGGTCGAGCTGATCGAACAGATACACCGCTGCTAGCGATCCCAGAAGACCGAGTGTTGCTGTGGCGCTGAGTACGCCAATGGTAATTCGCTGCTGATGCTTTAAGTCTCGGCTGCGCTGGTCAAGCAAACGAGCTTCCTCGGCGGAGAACAGGGCAATTTGCCGACGAATGGCATCCATCGTGGTTTTGGCTTGAGGCTCCAATCGGAAACTGCCAGCATTTCCCTGCTTGACGACTTTTATCCGAGCCACATTCTGGTTCATTATGCTGACTTTTTGCCGTACCAGCTTTTGAAGCTGCTGGACTCGTTGCAGCTGTTGCGGCTTATCTTTGACGGAATTATCCAGTTCTTGGAGGAATTGAGGAATGCTTGCGATCGCTGCGTTATAAGGTTCCAGATATTCCGGGCGGTAAGTTAAGGCATAACCCCGAACCCCTGTCTCGGCATCCACTATCGCTGTGAGCAAGCGATTGGCTTGTAATAGCACCTTCTGCGTTTTGTCAACATAATTTTGCGCCGTTGCAGTACTGCGTTGCAGCCCAGCAAATACCACCACCGACGTTAAAAGACACATGATCGGGATGGCGATGATCAGGGCACCTCGCCGACGCACGGGAAGATCGGACCAAAGAAGGTGTAGGTATTGAGTTCCAGAAGGAGCCATTGCAAGCTTTGACTTTTAGCTTAAGCTTTTAGCTTAACTAACTTGGGTGCTGTCCCAGTGAAAGTGTAGATGGTGGCTGATAACGAGTGAGTGGCTACTGATGAAGAAAGCGATCGCCCAACTTGCCAAGTCCAAAGCCGACACAATCCGGTTCTGTAACAGGTACAGTCCTGGGATCGGGGTGTAACTGAACGAGCTATCTATGCTCGCTGCTTCGGCTCTAGACGGTTTGGCAAAGAGATTCCTTTAAAGAATTCTCCAGCCCGGATGATTCTCATGCTGCCAACCCGGTATACTCATACCAGCGGTAGTTGAACTCTGGGCTGCTCGTGCTGCCATTGGCAAGTAAAAATCTGAGATTCTGCTGTCTGCCACGTCTGGTGATGTTGAGCAAGGCATTTTCCCAGTTCAGCCACCTGACTCAACCAAAAAAAACCGCATTGTGCGCTCCAGCAGAAAGGTAAAATCCAGATGGTTAGTGGTTTGTTGCAGTTATCGATCGTACACTCGTACTAAAATTGACCAATTGCCAAACTGTCCCCTTTAAAAGACTGCCGCGCTCAAGCTTTGGTTTATGGTTAGGTTTGCCATGTCCCCGCCAGTAAAAATATCACCTCAAACAGATGAGGAGGGTATAAATTACTAATACTAGAACACGCAAAGAATGGCAGTAGATTGACGACTGCAAACTCTTTAGGAAATCTTTATTTTTAGAAAGTCCATAGAATTGCAAAGTGTGGAAGAGAAGATGAGTCAAATTCGCGTCGCTTTAATTGAAGACCACGACCTGACTAGGGTCGGCATCCGGACAGCGCTGCAACAGCGCGGGGAAATTGAATTTGTAGGTGAAGCCGCCAATGCCACTGAAGGTCTGAAATTACTGGAAACGACCAAGCCAGATGTGGCGATTGTCGATATTGGCCTGCCCGATATGGACGGAATTGAATTGACGAGGACGTTTAGGGAATGGCAGGTGGCTTCGGAGGATGGGGGTCATACCAAGATACTGGTGTTGACTTTACAAGATGACGAAGAAGCGGTATTGGCGGCATTTGCAGCAGGTGCAGATTCCTACTGCATGAAAAACATTAGTTTTGATAAGTTGCTCGAAGCGCTGCAAGTGACGCACGAAGGCAACGGCTGGATCGACCCAGCGATCGCCCGGATTGTCTTGCAGCAAACTCGATCTAGTCAGACAGGATTGGATCAAGCAGCCATATCCAAAACGGTGATTATCAATGCCACCGAACCGGAATACAGCCAGCTAATTGAAGCTTATCCGCTGACGGAACGGGAATTAGAAGTTTTGCAGCTGATTGTTGAAGGGTGCAGCAATGCCGCGATCGCGGAAAAGCTCTACATCACTGTCGGAACTGTCAAAACCCACGTCCGGAATATTTTGAACAAGCTGTGTGCCGATGACCGCACCCAAGCGGCGGTGCGTGCTCTACGCTCTGGCTTAGTCGGATAAATACCTTTGCTTGTGGAGGATCGGGCGCTCGGTATGAGTTGACTTCTGCTTGGCTTGACATCGGTGAACCCTCTGTAGCTGCCACAACCTGGCAGCTATGCTCGCCTCTATATCCTGGCAGCGGTATTTAACCCGTAGTCAGTTGGTCGAGTAACAAACCTTAGTCAATGGGCGTCTCAGAATGCCCTCAAAGCTGTTATTCTATCGAATCATCAATCAGCAGCATCACGAGAAATAAAAGCGAGAACCGGATTTTGCTCCGGGAATGCGATATGCAGGCAAGGGATGAGGAGTGAAAATCCCCTCAAGCTGTCGATGATCTAATTAAGCGGGAAGCGGAGTGTGCCGATGAGTCAGGCAGAAGGGAGCAAACTCAAACTGATGGTGGTTGATGACGAGCATGACAACCTAGATTTACTTTATCGGACATTTCGGCGAGATTTTCGCGTCTTCAAAGCCGACAGTGCCTTCAGCGCCATTCAAGTTTTGGACACGGAAGGGGAAATGGCTGTGATTATTTCTGACCAGCGCATGCCCCAAATGAATGGAACCGAATTTTTAAGTAAAACAGTTGAGCGCTTTCCCGATACCATCCGGATTCTCCTAACCGGCTACACGGATGTCGAAGATTTAGTCGATGCGATTAACTCCGGTCAGGTGTTTAAGTACATCACCAAACCCTGGAACCCGGAGAACTTAAAAGCAGTGGTTCAACAAGCCGCGGAAACTTACCGCGTGCTGAAGCAAAGGACGAACGAACTGCGCCGAGCCTTGCGCCGAGAAGAACTCTTGAATGCGGTGACAACGGCAATTCGGGAGTCGCTAGATTACCAGAGTATGCTGCAAACCGTTGCCAATACCATTGGGCAAGCTTTTGAGGCGAGTTATTGCGTTCTGCGACCCGTAGAGAGCGATCGCTTGACCAGCGAAATTTTTTTCTATCCAACTCCAAATGAGCCGAGCGAGGATACAGAACCCCCAGTACCGGAACACGACTCAGACTCCTTACTCCAAGCAGCCCTGGAAAGTCGCAAAATCCAACTTGCCCAAGGCGAACAAGAGGGAAGGCGTTCCACTCAGTTAGGAGTGCCGCTGATCTTCCAGCAGCAGGTGCTAGCGGTTCTCTGCCTCTATCAAGAAAATAGCGATCGCCTCTGGGCACCCGACGAAGTTCAGCTGATAGAAGGCGTCGCCGAACAAGCCGCTTTGGCGCTTTCTCAGGCGAAACTCTACCAGCGCACGCAGCAGCAGGCTCAGCAAATGCGTGCCGAACTAGAAGTCGCTCGTCAAATTCAAAATAACCTCCTCCGCCAAAGTTGGCCTGAAGTAGAAGGGATGCAGGTGCAAGCCTGCTGCGTCGCCGCTAGAGAAGTGGGGGGTGATTTTTTTGAAGTGTACGTCCATCCCCAAGGCGATGTTTGGCTGGCAGTGGGAGATGTCTCTGGGAAAGGCGTCCCAGCGGCTCTATTTATGGCAAGTGCAATTTCTATTCTGCGCCGGGAACTTGCTCAGGAAATTTCTCCGGAGCCAGATGTCGTCATGCGGAATCTTAACAGCATTATGTCCAACGATCTCGTCAGCACCAACTGCTTTATCACGATGGTGCTGGCTCGTTATACCCCAGCCACTCAAGAGCTGGTATATGCCAACGCCGGTCACATCTATCCCTTAGTCTGGTCTAATCGGGAAGTCGTGCAACAAAGAGCGGCACCTACTTCAGACTCGGCGCTGGAACCAAATTTTCTCAAGACTCGCGGCATCCCTTTGGGAATTTTACCCATCTGGAAAGCTAAGCAGGGGCAACTGACCTTAAATTCAGGTGAAATTCTGCTACTGACGAGTGACGGGATTACCGAGGCGACTGTCACCCAAGAAAGTAGCCTTCGACATACTGCTTCGGAGATCGCGCCGACGGCAGAAGTTACCACTGGCAGCTTTGAAGGTACGAGTAGTATGCTGACACAAGATGGGCTTTGGAAACTTGTATGCCTTGAGCCAGTACCTTTCGATTTGAATAACTTACTCGCGCGGATTCGAGAACACACCAATAACGTTCAGGAAGACGACCAAACTATACTCTCTCTGGAGGTTCTTTAAGTACATGAAAACGGAGCTGCACATACCAAGTGATTTGAAGTTTTTAACAATTGTTGAAAGCTGGCTACTGGGATGTTTGGAAGTCGAACTGACCGACTCGGTGGATTGGCCTCGTCAATCGAATCGCTTGCGATTGGCTTTGGTGGAAGCATACTCGAATGTGGTGCGTCATGCTCATAAGGAGCAACCAAATTTGCCCGTGCTAATTCGCCTAGAACTAAAAAATCGGGATATTGCTCTCGAAATTTGGGATCACGGTCAGGGATTTGACTTATCAACTTATCTCCCGCCTACCCCGAATGATAAACAGGAAAGCGGTTATGGGTGGCTGATTATGAATAGGTTAATGGATCGAGTAGAGTATCGCTTACAAGTAAACGGTCGTAACTGTTTGAAGTTAGAAGCGAGTTTGCCAGAAGCGACAAAAGCATAGCATCGTGGGATTGATGGTTTTTTATGCCATCAGGGTGCCCAAAAAATAGACATAATTAGGAACCAAACAGAGCTTTTAACCGGGTATTTTCTGACCTCATGAGCTGGATAGCCTGAGGTTTTTTAATAGGAACCAGCACATCGATCTAGGCGAGCCGGGTCAATGGAGTGGCATCGCCTCTTTTTGTTAAAAAAAGTAAAGCGAATAGCGATCGTTTTACAGGAAATTTATAAGTTTCACAAAGAAGAGTTGACTTATAAAATGACTCGATCCCAGGCTAAACCTGGGATCGAGGTAAAAATCCTTATCTAAGCGCGTAATCAACGGCGTAAGTTCAGTAACTCTTGGGGAGATGCTAATAGTTTGATCCGGGTAAAAATAATTTGACGCTGTGGATTGAGGATAAATATCCAGGAGACATTGACGCCAAAAACGGGAGTTTGTACCTTACCGCTAACCTGAATCTGCGTGTTGCCATCTTCTAGAGTTTCGGCAATTCCTTCACGGGGGCAGAGAGTCATGCCCTTGGCTTCTGCTTGCAGGTAAGATGCGATCGCATCATGTCCCACAATCGGCGACTCAAATGGGGGATTCATTTCCCCATCCTCTGCAAACAAAGCAGCAGTTGCTTCAAAGTCTCCTGCATTCATCGTTTCAAAATAGCGCAGCACGACAGGCTCTGTTATTCCGGCAATTGTCAGCTCAGTGGTAAATTCAGATTCCGAAGTTAAAACTAGATCGTCAGCTGGTGTCATGGCATTTCCTACAAACCACACCGATCAGTATTAAACAAAACAGCAGGTTCGCACCTGCGCTTCTGGAGGGATTGTTCAGAACTTTCCTGCTTTTGCATCTGTGTTGCTGCGGTTTCAACCGCTAGGTGCAAAACCGAAATCCGAGAAACTATAATGATTCGAGTCAGATGCGATCGCTATCGTTGCCAGTGAAAGTACCCGTCAGTAGTCGCGAAGTGAAGCAAAAAGCCTTGGAGTTGGGATTCCACAAGGCAGGAATCGCGGCTGTAGATGGAGCAGAGATGGAAGTACAGCGGTTGCAGGCATGGCTGGCACAAGGCTATCAGGCGGACATGGAATGGATGGCGAATCCTAAGCGGCAAGATATCCATCTAGTCATGCCAGAAGTGCGATCGCTAATTTGTCTTGCCCTCAACTATTACACGCCTCACCAGCGTCCCGAAGGTAAGGAATATGCCAAAATCTCCCGCTATGGCTGGGGACGCGATTATCACAAGATCCTGCATAAAAAGCTGAAAGCTCTCACCACTTGGCTGCAAGAGCAGGGAGAAGGCATCTCTGCGCGTTACTATGCTGATACTGGTCCCGTGCAAGATAAAGTTTGGGCACAACAAGCTGGAATTGGTTGGATTGCCAAGAATGGAAATGTCATTACGCGCGAGTATGGTTCTTGGGTATTTTTAGGGGAAGTATTGACTAACCTCGACTTAACGCCTGACTTGCCCCATACTGAACACTGTGGCACTTGTACTCGTTGTATCGATGCTTGTCCCACGGGGGCAATTACCCAGCCCTTTGTCATAGACGCCAATCGGTGCATCGCTTACCACACAATTGAGAATCGGGCTGAAAAGTTACCAGATGCGCTAAGCGAAGCGAAACCGTTAGCGAAGCAGGACGGAGTGCAAGCGATCGCATCTCCTCTGCAAGGCTGGGTTGCTGGTTGCGATATCTGCCAGGATGTTTGCCCTTGGAATCAGCGTTTTGCTCAGCCTACGGATGTTGCCGATTTTCAGCCGTATTCTGGCAATGTAGCTCCCCTTCTAAGCGAATTAGCGGAAATTTCCGATGAAGAGTGGGATCGTCGATTTCCCGCCTCAGCGCTGCGGCGGATCAAACCAGAGATGTTGCGGCGCAATGCTAGGGCAAATTTGGAAGCAAAAGCACCACTCGACGTATGACATAGCGCCAGCAAGTAGGCACTACACAAGACAAAATTCAGCCCAAGTTGAGATACACCCAAAACAATGACCGTAAAAGTCATAATTTTTGATTTCGATGGCACAATTGCTGATAGCCTTGATGCCGTCGTGAATATTACTAATCGTTTAGCCGTAGAATTCGGGCATCAGCCAGTCAGTCTAGAAGATATCGAAAAGATTAAAAATTTAAGTTCTAGCCAAATTATTAAATTTTCTGGGGTTTCTATCTTTAAGTTACCCTTTCTACTTAGGAAAGTTAGAACAAGATTACATAATCAGGTTCAAGATTTAAAACCTTTTCCAGGTATTAAAGAAACTTTTACAGAGTTAAAAAATCTGGGGTACCGATTAGGGATTATAACATCTAATTCCAAGGAAAATGTTTCGATTTTTTTGAAGCAGAATGATTTTATAGACTTATTTGATTTTATTTATTCAGCCCCAACGATTTTTGGAAAACACAAAGTAATTAATAGTTTTTCTAAAAAACAAGATATGCAAATTAATGAGATGGTTTATGTTGGAGATGAAACAAGAGATATCGAAGCGGCAAGAAAAAGCCGGATAAAAGTAATTTCAGTTAGTTGGGGTTTTAATTCAAAAGAAGTTTTAGCCAAACATCACCCAGATTTTTTGATTGACAAACCTAGCGAACTATTAGAAGTGATAGGAAGTTTACAAAAACAGCCAGTGTAAAGATGGAAGCCGCTTTTTAAAGTTAATTGAAAGAATACGCGAGCGTGCTGCCATAGCTCAGATAACTACTGACTAGCCTATGACTTTACAGATAGCTTTGAGAACTTGTAGTAATTGGGTTAAACGCTCAGAATCAATCAAGTTCAACTCTGGCATTAGCAGATAAGTCGGGGGATTTCCCCGCTGAATATACACTAATTGATATCGCAGCCCGTTTGTCGTTAGTCCCCAAACGGATGTTTGATGTTCTAAACTTTTATGGGCATAGGTAAGGAGTTGAGGAAGACCCGTGAAAGCTTCAACCTGACTGTTTTTAGCTTCAATGACCAAAACCCAAAAAGACACGTTAGCTGTTGTCTGGTGAGTTTTCTTGACGGCTAAAATATCCAACCGTCCTGTAATGATGGTGTCTTCATCTGTGATATTGATATCTGCGATACCCTCTTCCAAGCTAATGTGGATAGGGTAGCGGTAAAAGCCAGCTAATCGCAGTAACGGAGCAACGGTAAGAAGCTTTACCTGTCCTTCCAGCACTTTTCCTGCTGTTAAATAGTGGCGAAAGTCATCCCAAATTTGTAATAGTTCTTGCTGTTCAAACTCTGTTAGAGGTTCTAAAGATAACAACGGTGTGAAAAAACCATTGTACTGCTCCTGAAAGTTTAAAAGACGATGAACATCATCTAGAGATAAATTGCGGGCGTTGAGAGTTGTCATGGGGTTATGTGAATTTTGGATTTTGGATTGAATGAGTTCGGTTGTTATGGGTAAAAATTATTTTCTGAGTTTATGCCTATAGCGGGGGAAGATGCTCTTTTGGTAAGTGGTAGATGAGCGAATAGTACCCAACAGCTTATTGCCGAAAAAAGTCTTGCTAAATCGCAAAAATCCAACTAACGCGAGGGAATTGCGATGCCAGTCTGTGGATCGAAGAAATGAATTTTCTCTGGCATCAGCGATAACCACAAGCGATCGCCAATTCGCACCGCTTTGTCTGGTGGAATGCGTACCTGTAAGGGATATGCGATCGCTGACTCTAGGAGAGTGGCAGATAAATAAGTTTCGTTGCCTAGTGCTTCCACCAAATCTACTCGCACTTGGAGATTTTTGGGGGCGGGAACGCCAACGATCAAGTGTTCGGGACGGATGCCTAAACTCAGGGATTGCCCGTCGTATTTTTGCAGTGCTGACGCCCAAACATCGGGGAGAGTGAGCCGAAATTGAGAATGGGTAATGAGGAGAGGTGCTTTCACTTGCACCGGCAAAAAGTTCATCGGCGGCGAACCAATGAATTCTGCCACGAAGCGGTTGGCTGGCTGGTTGTAAAGTTCCAACGGTGCAGCGATTTGCTGGATTTTTCCGTGATTCATCACCGCGATGCGATCGCCCATCGTCATCGCTTCCGTTTGGTCGTG
>NZ_JACJOQ010000214.1:0-9531 GCF_014695635.1 Coleofasciculus sp. FACHB-712
AGCTACCCAACGATAATTACCGTGCCAATGCAACCTTCAAGGTATTTCTCAAAAAAGTACGCGAAGGCCCAGCGCGGGGGCCACAATTGCTAGTGTCTAGAGCTGCCGCAGGTTTAGTCGTTTATCTCTTTGCCAACGAAGTCCCAGAGATTGAGGATGAAGTGGTGCGGATTGTGGCAGTGGCGCGGGAAGCAAATCCTCCGTCTCGTCACGTTGGCCCGCGGACTAAAATCGCGGTCGATACCCTGGAGCGCGATGTAGACCCAGTGGGAGCTTGTATTGGTGCTAGAGGATCGCGGATTCAAGTGGTAGTGAATGAATTACGCGGCGAAAAAATTGATGTAATTCGTTGGTCGCCCGACCCATCTACTTATATTTCCAATGCTCTGTCGCCCGCACGAGTGGATGAGGTACGTCTGATTAACCCAGATGCTCGTCAGGCGCATGTTTTGGTAGCGGAGGATCAATTAAGTTTGGCGATTGGTAAAGAAGGCCAGAATGTCCGTCTAGCAGCCCGTCTGACTGGTTGGAAAATTGATATTAAAGATATTGCCAAGTACGATTACGAAGCGGAATCTCGGAATATGGCAGCGATCGCAGCCGCTCGGCAAGCCCAAGAAGAAGCTGAATATGACGAAGCCGACGATGAACTCGAAGAGCTGGAAAGACCGGCAGCAGTTTCTAGCTGGCAGCAGAACAGTGACGATTTTGATGATGTAGATGTAGATGAGGTGGAAACCACGGAAGTTTAGATTTGAGATTAAATCTTCAATCCAAAATCTAAACTCCCCATTGCTTGAGATGGAACCAAACTACCGCCGTTGTGTGAGTTGCCGCCAAGTCGCGCCAAAATCCGCGTTTTGGCGAATTGTCAGAGTCTATCCGTCCCAGCAGTTACAATTAGATCGGGGGATGGGGCGATCTGCCTATCTTTGTCCCCAAGAAAGTTGTCTGGTAGCAGCTCAAAAAAAAAATAGGCTGGGCAGAGTGCTCAAAGTACCTGTTCCAGAAGCACTGTACCAAACCCTGTGGCAGCGCCTAGCTACTAAACTTGAAGGCTGCGATCGCTCCTTGTCAAGAAGCGAATCCAGCCCTCAAGAACGTTGCCTCCCATCCGCATCAGACCTAAAACAGCCGTCCGAATGAGATATTGTAGGAAAGAAGCCCAAAAAAAGCGACGTGCCCCAAATTGTAAAGATTTGTGCAAAATTAGAAATAGAAGTGTTTCACTATCCTTAGGGATAGGGAATTTACTTGGTGATAAACAGACTTCCCATAAGTAGCTTGGATATCATTAGTAGAAGTATAGGCAGCAAGTTAAAGCTTCACACCCATTAGGCAGTAAGCAAATGATCAACAAGTTGTCGTTCAAGCAGATGGTTATGGTGTAAAAACTGGTAGGATTCGAGGGGAAAGACTGGATGAACAACGGCAAAGTAAGAATTTACGAGTTATCGCGGGAATTGGATTTGGAGAATAAGGATATTCTAGGAATTTGTGAGCGGCTCAATATTGCAGTCAAGAGCCACAGCAGCACAATAACTGAATCGGAGGCGGAGAGTATTCGCTCGGCGGCAGAAAAACAGGCAGCAGCCCGACCAGCTTCACGTGCGCGGGCTCCAATGGATCAACGTAAAACAGCACCGCCAGCCGCTCAATCGGTGCGACCCCGGCTAGAAAACAAGCCGCAAATTCTGGAGATTCGTCAGCATAAATCTGGGTCTGGTTCTAACGCACCACAACAGCCGGGAGAACAGGTCGCGATTCCTCCCCAACCACCAGTAAGACAGCAGACGCCATCACCCATGAAGCCGACAAGTCTGAATAAACCAGTGCGTCCTAGCCAGCGGGATAATCCTCCTGTAGTAGAAGTAGTAGAAGCAGAAAAACTACAGGTAGACCCAGTAGAGGCTCCTCCTATTCCAGCTCCGAAAGCTGTTGAACCACCTCCCCATCTGGTTGAACCTCCCATGCGACAAGCAGGGGAGCGTCCTGCGCCAAGTAATGTGGAGCGGCCTGTATTAAAACGTGCCAAGGTAGAAACAGCTACTAGCTCGCCTGTCAGCGCACCCCAAAGAGTAGGACCAGCGAGCGGGGCACCCGAAAGAACTAACGCCTCGGCTCCTCCTGCCCCCGTCAGAACGGAGCGACCTGCCCCCCCGGCTCCACCCCGAGTTCCAGAACTGCACTCGCCTCCCCAAAGGCCGGTGCGACCTTCCATGCCTGTTGGTAGACGCCCAGGCGGTGCTGGTGACACGCAACTAGAACCTGGTTCCAGTCGCTCGAAGCTACTACGGGACGAAAATGATGAAGGTTTGGGAACGCCCGATACTCTGGGAGAAGAGGCAAGAAAACCGAATCCCCCCCGTCTCGTTGGTCCCAATAAGCGAAAACCTGAGTGGGAAGATGAGGAAGAAGAAAACCCAGATAAAGCAGGCAAGGCAGGTGCTAAAGCCAAGCGTCGGGTTCAACCCCTCATTGATGACGACGAAGACTTTGACACGGATTTAGAGGAATTGCCAGCAGCATTACAGGTGAGTCTATCTGTAGCTCGTCCTCCCAAGCAGCAGAAAGCTCGTCCAGCCAGCCCAGTCGTGGTGGCAGCGGAAAGAGAGAAGCGGAAGCCTCAAATGCAGCGCGGCGAAGGGCAAAGCAACGATCGCGATCGCCGTCGCGAACCTGCTGCTAAAGCAGAACGTCCGGAAAATCTGGTGTTAACGGGCAGTATGACCGTTCAAGAACTTGCTACGGCCTTAGCAGTTCAGGAAACAGAGATTATCAAAACTCTGTTCTTTAAAGGCTTTGCGATCAATATCACCCAAACCCTAGATATCCCAACCATCACAATGGTGGCGAAAGAACTGGGCGTAGAAGTGGAGACGCAAGAAGAACAAGCTGCGGCGACAAAAGTAACGGAGATGGTGACAGAGGAAGACCTCGATCACCTGCAACGCCGTCCGCCAGTAGTGACCATTATGGGTCACGTAGACCACGGGAAAACAACTCTGCTCGATTCCATCCGCAAAACCAAGGTAGCGCAGGGAGAAGCTGGGGGAATTACTCAGCACATCGGTGCCTACCATGTGGATGTGGAATATGAAGGAAAAACTCAGCAAGTTGTGTTCCTAGACACCCCCGGTCACGAAGCCTTTACAGCAATGCGGGCGAGGGGAACGCGAGTCACCGACATCGCTATTCTGGTGGTTGCTGCCGATGATGGTGTCCAACCCCAGACAATTGAAGCAATCAGCCACGCGAAAGCTGCTGAGGTGCCAATTGTTGTGGCGATCAACAAAGTTGATAAACCGGATGCCCAGCAAGACCGTGTGAAGCAAGAGTTGACCCAGTACGGTCTGCAACCCGAAGAATGGGGCGGCGATACCATCATGGTTCCCGTGAGCGCCATCAAAGGGGAAAACTTGGATACCCTGCTGGAAATGATTTTGATCCAGGCCGAAGTTTTAGAACTCTCTGCAAACCCAGACCGCGCAGCTAAGGGTACGGTAATTGAAGCCAATCTAGATAAGTCGAGAGGCCCAGTTGCTACCTTGCTGGTGCAAAATGGTACGTTGCGAGTTGGTGATGTCCTGGTAGTTGGCTCAGTATTGGGCAAAGTCCGGGCGATGATCGACGACCGGGGAGATCGGGTAACGGCAGCGGCACCATCGTTCGCGGTGGAAGTGTTGGGCTTGAGCGATGTCCCAGCGGCTGGCGATGAGTTTGAGGTCTATCCAAACGAAAAAGAAGGTCGCGCGATCGCAAGTGTCAGAGCAGACGAGCAACGCCAGTCACGCCTGCAACAGGTCATGGCATCCCGCCGAGTCACTTTGAATACCCTCTCAGCTCAAGCGCAGGAAGGCGATCTCAAAGAACTCAACTTGATTCTGAAGGCAGACGTTCAAGGTTCCGTAGAAGCTCTTCTGGGCGCGCTCGGACAGCTGCCACAAAATGAGGTACAAGTTCGGGTGCTGTTAGCCGCTCCTGGAGAAGTCACCGAGACAGACGTTGACTTAGCGGCTGCCAGTGGCGCTGTAATTGTTGGATTTAATACCACCCTTGCCAGTGGTGCGCGGCAAGCAGCGGATCAAGCAGGAGTCGATGTGCGCGAATACAACATCATCTACAAACTGTTAGATGATATTCAAGGCGCAATGGAAGGTCTGCTAGAACCGGAGCAGGTGGAAGAGCCTCTGGGTCAAGTCGAAGTCCGGGCTGTCTTCCCAGTCGGTCGTGGCTCCGTCGCTGGTTGCTATGTGCTGTCGGGTAAAGTGGTTCGTAACTGCCGAGTGCGGGTGCGCCGCAACAGTCAGATAGTTCATGATGGCGTCTTAGATTCCCTCAAGCGGATGAAGGAAGATGCCAAGGAAGTCAATGCTGGATACGAATGCGGCATCGGAGTCGATCGTTTCAATGCCTGGGTAGAAGGCGACATTATCGAAGCCTACCAAATGGTAAGCAAGCGCCGTACTCTCTCGCCAAATTAAGGCAAAAGTCAAAAGGCAAAAGTCAAAAGAAAGAAAAAAGGAAATAATCTCCTTTGCCTTTCTTCTGACTTTTGCCTTTTATTTTGCTTTTTGCCTTTTTACTACTTGTAATATGCGCTCTTTTTGGTTGGAACCGTTCTTGTGGATTCATCTTGCTGGTCTGGCGACAGTTCCCATTTGGTTGGAACTATGCTGGCTGGGTTTGGCAGTTGGCGATCCCGTGTTGCCGGTGTCGTTGGAACTTTTTTTGGTTGCAACTGTAGGTATTGCACCCATACTGTGGATGCAGTTGAGCCGTCCTTTTAACATTTTTAGCATCCTGGCAGTGGCCTTGAAGCCAAGCCAACTGACGCTTAACCAGCGACGCCTGTTGTCACAGTTAAAGTCACCTACAAACCAATTTGTAGCCGTTCTAGCAGCTGGTTTCATGCTGTGGGTATTGTGGCTAATCTATCAGGCAGCACCCCTAGCGGCAACTGTTACACCGCTTCCCCCGGAGTGGCGGTTCGCTGGACTGCTAGTAGCGGCACTGGCATTTCTGGCAAGCAATTTGTTCTTGCAGATACCACTGAGCGTGGCGCGAGTCCTTTTGACTAATGAAGCAGCATTTTCTGCTACGCAACCCTGTTCAGCAGAAAAAATTCCGCAACAATTTACAATTCCGGGCCTACAGGTCAATCAAATCTTACCTTCGGAAATTTCCGAGACATCTGCGATATCACCCAACTCTGTAGAACCAATAAATGCAGGAATAGAAGCCCCAGCGTCCTCCGACTAATCTAAAAAAGAGATTTTTCTTCAAGGTTCTTGGTTTTTCAGCACATGGGTGTCTATGTAGAAAAGCTTTCAGCAACTGGCGTAACTCAAAAAGTTTTGGCTGGTTGACTAGCGAGATGTTACTGACAGCACAAATCCCCCCAACCTAACTGCGTTATCCTAAGAATAGACATAGAAATTTGTTAAATAGTCATCAGCGGGCAGTCAATTTTAAAGATTAGATTTAGAGATTAGATTTTAGAGTGGGTTGTAAATTCACAATCTAAAATCAAAATCTAAAATAGAATTGCTGAAGGCTGATAGCTGAAAACTCCTTGTTCCCTTAATTTAAGGTGCATATGATCAGGTTTCCTGCTTCATCAACCAGCCAATTCTCCGGCAATACCAAAATCTGGGAAAGCCTCAAGCAAGCGATCGCATCCAGTTCTGGGTTTCAGCGCTGGGAGATAGAACACCCGTTGGATAACGACCGCCTTCAGGAGTTCAACCTTGATTATCGGGTTCGCCGGTATCTGCGCGAAACCCTAGAAACTCTTGCTTATTAGTCATAAGTCATTCGTTCGGTAGCCAAGAACGAATGACTTATGACCCATCACTACTGACCAATTCTGATTAAATCACCTAGATTGGGCAAGCCCTGTCCCAGTCGCTTGAGTTTGCCAAAAACCTCAGCAAGGCGATCGCCCTCCACATGAACTTCTGAGGTTGGGTAATTTTCTAAAATTTCAATCAAGGTAATCTGATTGTCTGGAAGCGCTGAACTCATCACAGCTCCTCGCAAAGACTGAATGTTTGCGCCATTTCCGGGAGTATGAACCACGTCACTGACTTGACCCAAGACTAATTCCCCAATCTGGTTATTGAGTACCCGATCTAAAATGAGGGCATTCACCTTAACTTCTTGCGTTAGGGTTTTTCGCAAATCCTCAGGTTTTCTTCCTGCCATAGCCAAATAAGCACGTAGCGCTGGCGAAAGTTCACCCGTTTCAGCAAAAGTTGTGAGTTCGGGAACAGATACCGATTCCCTTAGAAAGCGGTACTTCAGCACGACTGTGTTGGCAGCATCCGCACGAGAGGGGCTAAACAAAATACCCGTAGCGGCGGCTAAAGAGAACACGAAAGGTAGCGATCGCAGCAGTAGAGAGCGCATAAGGAACCTGAAAACAGCTTAGAGAAAGCACAGTTGTGCTATCTCTACTTTGACGATACTGGATGCCGATGGGTTGCATCCTCCTGCTCAAGTAACAACTGCTTTTGAATCATCCCTCTCGCCTGGATTAGCCTAAGCCAACGCTCTTAAATTTATAAAACCTCAGCCCTATGAGCATTTCAGGGTTTACATCGCCTGAATTTTCTTTGCAGGGGCAAGTTGCCATGTTGGGAACTGATAATATTCGCAACTTGTCATCAAACGTAATTGTGAATATTAATATTAGCGACGCAAGTGCATACACCAAGTATGTATAGCTTCCAGCGTAAAAAAATATCCCAATTGGTGAGTCTCTAAGTTACTAAATCGTACAGTTAATAATGCACATCAAAAGCATCAAACGTATGACACCCCAGGGTTTTCCCGATCGTTTCTCCCATTCTTCTAGCATCCGTTTCGCCAAACGTTTCGCTGGTGTCGTACCCGTCCGGGCGTCCCTGCTAAGCGCTTTGTTACTTTGGTCTGGCGGGGTCATGGCACTTCCTGCGGCTGCCCTTACCCCGCCATCAACGCAGATAGCTCAACTTCCTGCAAGCGCGAACGTTGTCTACGTCAACCAATCCACGGGCAACGATACTGCCAGTGCTGGCACCAGTGAAAACACACCCTATCGCACTATCACTTATGCCCTCCAGCAAGCCAGTTCTGGCACAGTCGTACAATTAGCTCCAGGTTCCTACACGGCTGACACGGGTGAAGTTTTCCCCCTCCTTGTTAAACAGGGTGTCATTCTGCGCGGCGACGAGCAAAGCAAAGGGCAGATCGTAGCGATTATTGGCGGAGGCGGCTATGTTAGTCCTACCTTTTCCGGTCAGAACATTGCCATGCGGGCAGAGAAAGACAGTGAAGTCAGAGGATTGACCATCACTAACCCGAATCGTCGGGGAACTGGACTGTGGATTGAATCTACCAATGCAACAGTCAGCAACAACACCTTTTCGAGCAACGACCGGGAAGGAGTTTTCGTCACCGGGACAGCTACCCCCAAAATTGAAAGCAATATCTTTACCAGAAATAAGGGGAATGGCATTTCAGTCGCTAAGACAGCGCAAGGAGAAGTCCGCAACAATCTGTTTCAAGAGACGGGGAATGGGATTGTCCTAACTGAGACGGCATCGCCTTTGCTCGCAGACAACCGCATTGTCCAAAACGTTGATGGAATCGTCGCCTCCAACTCCGCTGCCCCAGTCCTGCGTAACAACATTATTGAGGCAAACACGCGGTATGGAGTCGTAGCAAGCGGAGATGCCCAGCCCAATTTAGGGACTCAAGAGAATCCTGGGCAAAATCGGATTCGCAACAATGTTCGTTTCGATGTTGCCAACCTAACGCGCACGAATACTATCATCGCGGTCGGCAACGATATTGATTCTAAGAAGATTTCCGGGCGCGTGGATTTTGTGGCGACGTCGATACCTAGCGGTGGTTTTGCCGATGTTCAAGGGAACTGGGCGCAAGCCTATATCGAAGCTTTAGTTGCTAAAGATGTAATTGCTGGTTTCCCTGATGGGACTTTCCGCCCCAACGAACCTGTCACCCGCGCTCAGTTTGCCGCGATTATCAACAAGGCTTTTTCACCAGCACAGATACAGCCTGGGATTAATTTTGTCGATGTCAAAACTAATTATTGGGCTTATCAAGCGATTCAAAGCGCTTACCGGGGAGGCTTTTTGTCTGGGTATCCGGGTCAAGTTTTTAGAGCCGAACAGCGCATTCCCAGAGTGCAGGTTTTAGTTTCTTTAGCGAGTGGTTTGAAGTTGCGCTCTGAGGATACAAATGTGCTGTCTGTTTACAATGATGCCACCCAGATTCCTAGCTGGGCCAGCACAGCGATCGCTGGCGCAACTCAGAAACAGCTGGTGGTCAACTATCCCACACTGGCTCAGCTCAATCCTAGTCGTGATGCCACCCGTGCTGAAGTCGCCGCTTTTGTCTACCAGGCGCTGGTGAATGCCGGTCGTGCTGAGGCGATTTCTTCACCTTATCTAGTCAAGGCTCCATAATCGCGACTCAACGTTAAGATGTATCGCGCCAGTTTTCCAATTACTGGATGCTGGCGCTCGATCGGTCGTATAATAAAAGTTAACCATCAGTAGACTGCTGATCGTTAACCTCAAAATGCGGGTATAGTTCAGTGGTAGAACGTCACCTTCCCAAGGTGAATGTCGTCGGTTCGAGTCCGATTACCCGCTTTTCTAGACAGTGACTCATTAAATGTCATCGTTGATAGATGAATGTCGCTTTGACAATTAGGGATGTCGTTAAGGCTAAATCATCCAATTTGCCGAAATGATTCGCAGTGGCTTGGGCAGTTGAGGCAGTGGCAGGCATTTTTACAAGGCGACTTGGAATATCGAAAAAAACCTCAATTGGGATTCAAGTTTTCTGACGCCGTTGGCTGAAATTGGAATTTCTATGTAAGGCTTGGCAACTTGCGACAGAGAACTTAGCCCGAAAAGTGAGAGTAGAGGCTAGCGATCGCGCACAATAACAAAGCTTCTGTCCACTCTACAACTGCCCCGTAGGTATCGCCGGTATGACCGCCTAGCTGGCGGTGAAACCAGACTCCTGTTAAAAACGCGATCGCGCATCCTGCGGCGGCTGTTCCCACCGCTGCGGGCCACCGAGTCGGCGATAGGACGATCTGTAATCCCATCAGGGCAAATAGCACCAGCAATCCCAGCAGGATGTCTTGAGGCGTCCGAATGGATTCTTTATGGAAGGCACCTTTACCCTCCGCTTTGAGGTAAGGATAGCAAGCGATCGCTACTACTTGTCCCCAGCGCCCCCATCCAGCCGCTACCATTAGCGCCGACCACCGATAAGATTCTAAATCACTCAGAGCAGATGTTTTTAATAACAGCAGCGCGATCGCTGCCATCGCCCCAAACGCACCCGTGACGCTATCTGCCATCACCTTTAAACGCCGCTGCCGTTCGCGTAGCTTGTCCGAAGAAAAATCCTGCACTGCCAGTCCATCTGCTGTATCCATAGCCCCATCCAGATGCAGACCCCCGGTGAGGGCAATCCAAGCAACAACGACCATTGCAGAGCGAGTCA
>NZ_JACJOQ010000215.1:0-12057 GCF_014695635.1 Coleofasciculus sp. FACHB-712
GTTGCCTTTGCCCACGGTTCCAATGATGTTGGCAACGCGATCGCTCCCTTAGCGGCGATCGTTTATATCAATCGCACAGGTTCCGTTCCTATCACTGGCTTTAGCATTCCCCTCTGGATTCTAGTATTGGGCGGTGCCGGTATCGTTGCCGGTCTTGCCGTCTGGGGCAAAAAAGTCATTGCGACAATTGGAGAAGGCATTATTGCCCTCCAGCCGAGCGGTGGATTCTGCGCCGAACTCGCAACCGCTACGACCATCTTGCTTGCTTCCCGGCTCGGCTTGCCCGTCTCCACCTCCCACGCCCTTGTCGGTGCTGTGGTTGGCATTGGTGCAGTCAAAGACTGGAAATCCATCCGGTTCCAAACGCTGCAATCGATTGGACTCGCTTGGCTAATTACCCTTCCCATTAGTGCGGGTTTGGGGGCAATTATCTTTCTAGTTATCCGTCAGATAGGGGGACAATTCGGAATTTTCCACTTGATGGATTCAATTTAAAACTTTACATCCCCTCTCCGGTTGCCCGATTGGGATACACTCTTTCTGGAAGGAGTTTCTAGGCGGCGGCTGCTACCCTGTTGGGGAAAATGCGTCCGCGTCCAAAAACTCGATCCTAAATGCCAGCGATCAATTGGCTTTCAGGCAGGGAGACACGGCGCTGTTTCATCCGCGTATTACAAAGCTCAAACCTCTGCTTCTAAACGTGGCGCGAACTTTCTTCCCCCTTTTATTGGGGCTTTAGGGATCAAAATATTAGACTTCTTGCAAAAGTTGTCTGAACCCTCCAAAAGTCTCTCGCTCGCGGGAAGAAGAAACTCCCTCTTTGTTCTTCAATATGTCGAGGGAGGATAGTGTCTAAGTAGTTTTTCTTGCAGTCACTGCAAGATTCAACAGTCTAGAACAAAATTAAATTCACCAGAAAAATCTCTTAAAAATCACCAGAATTTTGGAGTAATCTGTCAGGATTGATGACAAAACATTAAACACTTTCCTTCATCAGAGAAACAACACCTAGTTGAGCAAAATCACATCCATCAGAAAGTGTATCTGCCAAAATATCAGAAATACTAACAAGACTTAAGTAAACTAAGTTAAAACTACACTTCGTTATAGCCAATCGTACCGAGGTTATACGCTAATGGGGCAACTGGACAATCTACCGGAAAATCACAACACCGGAAATGCTACGGCAACAGAGGCTCTTTTGAGGGCGATGACGCAGGAACTTGAGAACCTGAAGCAAAATCTCATCGTCCAGTTGAATCAAGACGTTGAGCGACTCCAGGCTGAGAAATCCCGGTTGGTCGATGAGATCAATCATCTACAAGCTCAGCGTCAGCAATTACCCTCGTCCCAAAGCTCTCTGCCTCAAGAACAAATTGATCAGGATCAGCAGCAATATTTAGTTGGGCAACTCACCCAAGCGATCGCAGAACACCTGCAAGATCTGCTGATGCAACGGCTGTCCCAGCAACCAGGTAGCTCCTATCACCCGCTGGGTGGCACTAGCAGCGCCAATTTGCCGCCCTCGGCAAATGACTACAACGACAGTGCCTACCGAATCCTCTCTTCCTTGGATACAACCCTAAGAACGACTTTTAAAACACTGCAACAAGACATCAGCAGCTATCAAAGTTCGTTCTCCCAGCAGCTGTCGCGGATGCACGGCTTGGAGCAACAAGGAGAAGCAATTTTAGAAACTCTCGTCAATCGCCTGCACGAACAACTGCAAGCAGAAAGCGATGCGCTGCCATTAGTACCATCCGAGTCAGAGGTGGGAGGACAAGCTTATAGCGATCGCAAACAGCCTCCAGAAGCGAATGCGATTCCGTTCTCGGTTCCGGCTGCCCCGTTACCACCGCCACGCCAACCTAAACCAAGCTCCCAAGGTCAGTTAGGGTTATTGTTGATTTTAATTTCTACCGTGGCGCTGTCGGTTCATAACGTGGTTGTCCAAATCATTGGCAGAGAAAGTCAAATTTTTAACTTGTTTTCCTTGGGAGGATTCATCAAGCTAGGTTTGGGCAACTCGCTGTTAATTTTGTGGTTCCGCATGATGGTGGTGCTGCCTTTAATGGCTTTACTTGCCATCGTTCTCTATCCCAACGTGTGGAGGGATATTAAGAAGTTTTTATTAGATCCAGACCGGCGCGGACTTTTAACGGTAGTCGGGAGTGGCTTCTTCCTGTTTTTGTCGCAAGTGCTGATTTATATCGCCATCCCCCAAATTGGCCCAGGGGTTGCAGTGACAATTCTGTTTATGTATCCAATTATTACAGTCCCGCTGGCGTGGCTGTTTTTTGGCGATCGCCCCACCTTCCTGCGCGTTGGAGTGATGTGCACGATTTCCTTGGGTGTTATCCTCGCAGCTTGGCCTAAAATCTTCCCGGCGGTTAATAGTGGGGTGGCAAGCATTTCTGGGGTGGGAGTTGGCACCGCCGCCGCCTCAGGAATCGCCTTTGCCTTCTACCTGATTTTTATGCAGCTTGGCTTTCAAAAGCTTCACCCCGTCCCCGTCAGCTTGGTTCAGTTTACAACCATCTTTGTCCTGGCTAGCATCAGTCTGATGTTGCCATTACCAGAAAATTTGGCTGTTCAGGTCATCCCGGATAAGCGCCTGGGTTTGATTATCGGCGGCGTTGTCTTGGGGATATTAACTCTAGCGGGCTATTTGTTAAATAACTTTGGCGTTCGCTTCTTGGGTGCCGCACGAGCCTCGATTATCGCTTCTAGTGGCCCTGTGTTAACAGCAGTTTTGGCATTTTTGATTATTCCGAGCGCTCAGAATGCTTTACAGCCGATATCAATTTTCGGCATCGTACTGGTGACGCTGGGAGTGTTTGCCCTAAGTTTTGAGCGGCTGCTGGTTCAAAACAAGGCGCAACCCGCAAAATAAACGATCCTGTTGGTTACTTGATTCGTCTTAGGGTGGGTAATGCTCACCCTTTTTTTATTGTTTGTTATTGGGCACTTCTAATTTATTCAAAAGGCGCGATCGCGTCTTTCTCTCTAGTCAAATTTGAATCCGATCGCTCTTACCCCACCAACGTCAACACTCCTGCTGCAAAATCAAATACCAATCGCTTTTTCTGCTGGGGATTCACGCGCTGATAATCAGGCGAGCGACAAAAATAACCATCGCCCCAGAAGAATCTTCTGGGGCGATTAGCCTTACAGCATTGCTGAGTCTTGATTTTAAACGGAGAGGGTGGGATTCGAACCCACGTTAAGTTGCCCTAAACAGCATTTCCAGTGCTGCGCCTTCAACCACTCGGCCACCTCTCCAGAGGTTTATTTATTTTGAAATGTGCAACTCAAAGCTGCGATTTTTAATAATACACTAAAACTATGACGAATTACCACACCATTCGGATACGCAATCGCCAAACCGGCACTCACCATGACCTTCAGGTGCCAGAAGATCGCTATATCCTATCTAGCGTCGAGCATCAGAGCGTCGAGTTGCCTTTTTCCTGTCGCAATGGCGCTTGTACCACCTGTGCCGTGCGCGTCCTCTCAGGGGAAATCCATCAGCCAGAAGCAATGGGGCTTTCTCCGCAACTGCGCGACAAAGGCTATGCTCTACTATGCGTAAGTTATCCTCGCTCCGACTTGGAAGTAGAAACTCAGGATGAGGATGAAGTTTACGAACTCCAGTTCGGTCGCTATTTTGGCAAGGGCAAAGTCCGTTTCGGTTTACCTCTGGATGAAGAATAACCAAAGGCGATCGCGAAAAACAAAAAGGCAAAAGAATTTTCTCTTTTGCCTTTTGGCTTTTGGCTTTTGGTTTTTCTTGGTCGGTTGCCAAGTGAAAGAAGTTCCGACAGGCGTCACCGTGAAGGTGGAGCGGGTTGTCACCGGACAAACCCTGGAAGTGCTGGATACCAGCAAGCAATCCGCTTTGGTAGAGCGAGTGCGGCTGCTGGGAATCGAGGCACCCGACATGAAACAGCAGCCTTGGGGATCGGCGGCTCAAGAGCGGCTCAAGCAGTTGATTGGCGGACAATCCGTTTTGTTAGAGTCGGATGGATCGAGCAAAGACCAGTTTGAGCGCCGGTTAGCTTATGTGTGGAAAGATGGGGTATTGCTGAACGAGCAGATGGTGGTAGAAGGGTATGTGTTTGTACCGCGATCGCTCAACAACAAATATGACCAACGGCTCACCACCGCTCAAGAATATGCTCGAATTATGGGCAAGGGCATTTGGAACCCAGAAAAACCCATGCGCTGGACTCCAGCAGAGTTTCGGCGTCAAAATCGCTAACGGCTCATTGCGAATGGCTAATTATTCATTGTTCAATGCCATTAGCTATTAGCCACAAATATGACACACCATACCCCTGACCAACTGCAAATTTTTCTAGATATTGCCACCGAGGCGGCGCTAGCTGCTGGTGCCGTCTTGCAAAGCTACTGGGGCAAATTAGAAGCCGTTGAAGAAAAAGGACGTCCAGGCGATCTCGTAACCGAAGCAGATAAAGCCGCCGAAGCCACCATTCTTTCAGTCATCAATCGCCATTTTCCCCACCATCAAATCCTGGCAGAAGAATCCGGGCAACTGGGAGATACTAACAGCGAATACCTCTGGGCAATCGATCCCCTAGATGGCACCACAAATTATGCTCATCAGTATCCCTTTTTCTCCGCCTCAATCGGGTTACTGATTGACGGAGTTCCCCAAGTCGGTGTCGTTTACGATCCATTTCATCAGGAGTTGTATCGGGCTGCCAAAGGCTTAGGAGCCACTTGCAACCGGAGGAGCATCCGAGTTTCCAAAACAGCCGAGTTGAGCAAAAGCTTGCTTGTCACCGGCTTTGCTTACGATCGACGCGAAACCGCAGACAATAACTACGCTGAATTTTGTCACCTTACCCATCTCACTCAGGGTGTCAGGCGCAGCGGTTCCGCATCCATCGATCTCGTGTATGTTGCCTGCGGACGCCTGGATGGTTACTGGGAAAGGGGTTTACAGCCTTGGGATCTGGCAGCCGGAGTGGTAATCGTGGAGGAAGCCGGGGGCAAAGTCAGCGCCTATGATGGGAGTCCTTTAGCGATTCATTCCGGTCGGATTTTGGCGACAAATGGTTATCTACACCCACAGCTCAGTCAAGAACTTTTGCAAATTACACCTCTAAGTAGATGGCAATAAGTAGATGGCAAAGTGCTAAAAATCAGGCTTCTCTGTAAGCAAGGTCACACATAGGTTTCGCAAGGGAAGTATATTAGAAAGAATATTCGGCTCTGACGGTGGGACAGCGGGCTATGTCATTTCGGATCGACCGTGGACTGTTCAAGTTTGATTTCACAGACCACCACGCAATTTTAGGGGTGCCAGTAGATGCAGGCGTCAATGACATCCGCAAACGGTATCTCAAAATTGCCCGGAGATTGCATCCGGATAGTTGCAAGGCTGAAAACGAAGCAGAAAAACAGCGTGCCAGCCAGATGTTGTCAAAATTGGTAAATCCTGCCTACGAGCAACTGTCTCAGGATCGCACGCGGGCAGAATACGTCGTTATGGTCGGGCGCATGGGTAAGCGCTTGGCTGGGGAAGGGGCGAACGCTCAACCCCAAGGTGAAACCGCGAAACAGTTAGCTCAAGCGGGGGGCGATTTAGAGCATTCCTATAAAACGGCACTGCAAAAGCTAGCACAAACGCAATATGAATCTTTGAGCCAAGTCCTAGAAGTGACGGCTCAAATCAGCGAACTGAATATGGTTTATCTGAGGCGGAAGGGGGGTTCTGGGGTAGCAACCCCGATGATGTCAGATAAACGTCCTGTCACGGGGGCTGCTGGCGGAAATGCATCGCCGCCCCCACCGCCGCCCCCACCGCCACCAACACCAACACCATCATCAGTGGCGGAACCCTATTTCCGTCGTGCTGATGAGTTGATAACGAAGAACCAGTTTGCGAAGGCGGAGATAGAGTTGCGGGAAGCCCTGAAAATGGAGCCGAACAATAGCCGTTGCCATAGCTTATTGGGGATGGTTTATTTGAAGCAAACTCCGCCTAAGGTGACAATGGCGAAGGTACATATCACCCAAGCTTTGAAATTAAACCCTCAAGATCCGATTGGGATAGAGGGCAAACAGGCACTAGACAAGCTGGCACAAAAAGTTGCGGGTGGCAAGACAACGACGCCGCCTAAGCCAGGGCAGGGCAAGCCAGGGCAGGGCAAGCCGGAGGATAAGTCTGGAGGCGGTTTATTTGGTATGTTTGGTAAGAAGAAATAAGAAAGCGATTTCTTCGATTAGCAACTCGGCTATTAGATGTTTGGAAGTTCTCGGTGAGAGCTAGAGTCAAACCGTCAACTCGCTAATCGTGAATACTTCGCTTGAAAATCGCTTGTCAACTAACAAAAAACAACGACTGAATGGTTTATCAACCCCCGGCAGGCGCGAGGGATTTGCTGCCTCTCGATGTCGCTCAAAAAAGCTGGATTGAAGATCGGTTGCAGCAGGTGTATCACCGCTGGGGCTATCACCGGATTATCACCTCCACTCTAGAGCGGTTGGATACTTTGATGGCAGGCGGAGCAATCCAGCGCTCCACAGTGATTCAAATCCAGGATGCTGAGGAGGGGACGCTGGGACTGCGCCCAGAACTGACGGCTTCGATCGCCCGTGCATCTGTGACGCGGATGGCTGGTGTTACTTATCCGCAACGCCTCTACTACAACGCAAATGTATTCCGCCGTTCGCAGGGCAGCAATTACGGACGTCAGCAGGAATTTTACCAGGCAGGGGTAGAGCTGTTGGGTGCGGGGGGTGTCTTGGCAGATGCAGAGGTGCTGTTATTGCTGGGAGACTGTCTGAAGTGTCTGGGGTTAAGCCAGTGGCAGGTAATTTTGGGAGAAGCAGGGTTAACGCGATCGCTTTTTTCCCCGTTTCCAGTTCATCTGCAAGAAAAAGTGCGACGGGCGATCGCGCATCTCGATCGAATCGCACTGGAAACTCTGCCCCTTTCCCCCGAATTGCGAGAACGAGCTTTATTTCTATTTGAGCTGCGGGGACATCCTGCTGATGTGCTGCAACAAGTTTCCACCCTAGATTTAGCAGAATCTGAGCGGCAAACAGTCAATACTCTGAAATCCCTGATCGATCTTCTCAATGAAGGCTGTTCCCATCAGCAAAGCTTCCCCGTAACTCTGGATCTCAGCTTGATCCAAACCTTTAACTATTACACCGGCATTGTGTTTGAAGTCGTTAGCGATACAGACACTCAAGCACGGGTTTTAGCCCAGGGTGGACGCTATGACCAACTGCTGGGACTCTATCATCCCCAGGGGCAAACTTACCCCAGTATTGGCTTTGCGCTGAATATTGAAGACTTATATCAAGTCTTGCTCTCGAAGGCTGGGATGCCCCGCGAAACGCCCGCGAGTGATTGGTTAGTCGTTCCTTCATCTCCCCAAGCCTATCTGGCAGCGTTTGCCTACGCCCAAACCCTGAGAGATTCTATTCATCTAGTACGGGTGGAAATGGATTTAGGGGAGCGATCGCCTGAAGATGTGCGAGAATATGCCCGTAGCCGTCACATCCGTCGCATTGCCTGGGTGGAAGCTGAGGGTGCTACTAAAATTGAGACGCTGAGTTAGATTTTTTAACGCAAAGGTACGCGCAGAGGTACGCAAAGGGGAGGCGATTTTTCTTGCAAAATTTCACCTTTATTTGCATACTTTTGCATTTAAAAAGTCTCGTTTCAGCTATCAGCTTTCAAAAGACTTTGGTAGGCTATAGAAGCAGCCGTCTGCCAATCCCAAGAGAGAGAACACTGTGCCGCATACGATTGTTACTAATACCTGCGAAGGCGTCGCTGATTGTGTCGATGCCTGCCCTGTTGCCTGTATTCACGAAGGACCTGGCAAAAACACGAAGGGGACTGACTGGTACTGGATTGATTTTTCCACTTGCATTGACTGCGGCATCTGCCTGCAAGTCTGCCCTGTGGAAGGAGCAATTGTCCCCGAAGAACGCCCCGATTTGCAAAAGACGCCTTAATTGTTGAGAATTCAGGGTTCATGATTGATGCAGAAATTGCAATAAATCATGAACCATAAATAATAAATATTAAATAATAAATTAGAAATAATGACGAATGAACCTTTATTAGAAGTTGAAGATGTTTGGGCGGGATATGTCAAAGATTTAGATATCCTTCAAGGGGTTAATTTCAAGATATATCCGGGTGAATTAGTTGCCGTAATTGGCCCTAATGGTGCCGGGAAATCAACATTAGCAAAGACTATCTTTGGACTTTTAAGCCCTCATAAAGGCAAAATTACTTTCAAAGGCGAAAATATTGCTGGCTTAAAGTCGGATCAAATTGTTCGGCGGGGAATGTGCTACGTGCCCCAAATCTCGAATGTGTTCCCATCGCTGACGGTGGAAGAAAATCTGGAGATGGGCGCGTTTATTCGCAATGTCCCTTTGCAACCGCTCAAAGATCATATCTTTGCCACCTTTCCGGTTCTGGCTCAACGGCGGCATCAGCGGGCTGGAACTCTTTCTGGGGGAGAACGGCAGATGCTGGCGATGGGAAAAGCTTTGATGTTGGAACCTACTCTGTTGCTGCTGGATGAACCTTCGGCGGCGCTGTCTCCCTTATTGGTCAATAACGTTTTTGAGCAGATTCAAGCGATTAATCAAACGGGCAAAGCAATTGTCCTGGTGGAACAAAATGCCCGGAAAGCTTTAGGCATGGCACACCGGGGTTATGTGCTAGATACAGGACGAGATCGCTTCACAGGTCCCGGCTCCGAACTCTTGAACGATCCGAAGGTAGGAGAACTGTATCTGGGCGCAGGTAAAGCTCACTGACGCATTGAGCGATCGCTGCTAAAAATTAAAGAAATTGGCACTATACAAATATTGTTCGCTTTGGTACTATATTTTTTATAATTGGAATCTATGCGCCCATATATATTGCTGAAATTTAGAACAATACAATTAACTTCTGGAATTTTACAGCAACCCTCCGGAAATTAAAAATATTTTTGATTGAATTCCCGATAAAATTTGTCGTTTCAATCTCAACGAATTGATAGACAAGGCAGCAGCGAGAAGAGAGAAGATTTTCTTCAAAATTCCTATAGAAGCAAGGCTGTTGTGAAAGAAAAGCAGATAGTCAGACAATCAAAACGAGAGACATCTGTGGCATACAATAGTTCCACGTCTCGCGCAGGATGATTTGGCATCTTGGCAGTATTAAAACTCCACCCTCACCATTTGCAAGCCATCCGCACCCATGCCGAAAGCACCTATCCCGAAGAGTGCTGCGGCTTACTGCTGGGTAAACTGGCGGAAGATGGCAAAACCGTAGTGGAAGTTATGCCAACCGAGAACAGCTGGAATGCAGAAGCAGTGGAAGCATTTCAAGAGATTGAAGGTTCCGCCAAACTGGGTTCAGATAAGCGAGACAGATACGCGATCGCTCCCGAAGATATGCTGAAAGCACAAAAGCAGGGACGCGATGCTTCGCCCAGCCCACTAGATATCATTGGGATTTACCACTCCCATCCCGACCATCCAGCAATTCCTTCGGAATTCGATCGGGCGTGTGCCTGGTCAGTGTACTCGTATATTATTGTCTCTGTTCAACAAGGTAAAGCTGGCGCTCTCCGCAACTGGAGTCTCGACGACGCCCACCAGTTCCAGCCTGAAGAAATGATAATTGTTGAAACAACCTAAATTACAAACTTAATTTTAAAAACGATTAAGACCCAAGGATACAAAGACTATTGTATTTTTGGTAGGCTGTTAACTCTGTCTGCCCTCACTAAAAGGCCATGCTCAATCCCAATCTGGATGAAATCCAGCTTTCCAAAGAAGAATACGAACGCTACTCTCGCCACCTAATCCTGCCCAAAGTTGGACTGGAAGGGCAAAAACGCCTCAAAGCCGCCAGTGTCCTGTGTGTTGGTACAGGTGGACTGGGTTCGCCCCTGTTGCTGTATCTCGCAGCTGCTGGTATCGGACGCATCGGCATCGTCGATTTTGATGTCGTTGATAGTTCCAACTTACAACGGCAAGTCATTCACGGCACCTCTTGGGTAGGGAAACCCAAAATTGAATCGGCAAAAAACCGGATTTTAGAAATCAATCCTGATTGCCAAGTTGATTTGTACGAAACCCGCCTGAGTTCAGAGAACGCCCTGCAAATCCTTGAACCCTACGATGTTGTCGTAGATGGCACCGATAACTTCCCCACACGTTATCTCGTTAATGATGCTTGCGTGCTGTTAAACAAGCCCAACGTCTACGCCTCCATCCTCTTTTTTGAAGGTCAAGCAACGGTATTTAACTACGAAGGGGGTCCCAATTACCGCGACCTCTATCCGGAACCGCCACCACCCGGATTAGTTCCTTCTTGTGCTGAAGGAGGCGTTCTCGGCGTTCTGTGCGGCGTGATTGGCACCATCCAGGCAACTGAAGCGATCAAAATCATCTTAGGTCAGGGGAATACCCTGAGTGGGCGGTTGTTGCTGTATGACGCCTTGCAAATGAAGTTCCGGGAACTGAAACTGCGTCCGAACCCGGAAAGACCAGTCATTGACAAATTAATTGATTACGAAGAATTCTGCGGTATTCCACAAGCAAAAGCGGAAGAGGCAAAACAGCAGATGGAAATGTCAGAAATGACGGTTCGGGAATTGAAGGAATTGCTCGATAGCGGTGCAAATGATTTTGTCCTGCTTGATGTTCGCAATCCTAACGAGTACGAAATTGCTAAAATTCCGGGTTCCGTTTTGGTTCCGTTACCAGATATTGAAAATGGTGCGGGTGTCGCCCAAGTGAAGGAATTGCTCAACGGTCATCGCTTGATTGCCCACTGTAAGATGGGTGGACGTTCGGCGAAGGCGCTGGGTATTTTGAAACAAGCTGGAATAGAAGGCACCAACGTCAAAGGCGGAATTACCGCTTGGAGTCGAGAAATTGACCCTTCGGTGCCTGAATACTAAAAAGGTTACAGCTTTGAATTTAGTAACCTTTAATAGAGGCGTTCTGTGAGAACGTCTCTATTTTTCTAGATTTGATTCTAGATTTGATTCTAGATTTTAACTTGCTAACTTCTTGGGTGCAGATGTGGGGTTTGATTGTTATTCGCTTTTGGAGTGCGATAGCAAAGCGCCGACCTGTCGGTTCGCTTCCCCAATCGCATTTTTAGTTGCAGCCGATAACATTAGACTGAGTGCAAAGGTGCAAACTGCTACCAATGTCCAAGTAGGATAGCTTGTGACCTACTTATGTAGAACTATCATGCAAAACAAAAGTAGCGAACGAGCCTTGTCTCGTTCCCGACGATTATCCACGACTGGGCTAGCCTTTACCGCAGGATTATTTGCGATCGCTGTTGAGACCGTTCCTGCCACCGCCACCCATTTCAGCCCCTTTCAATACTGCGCTGCCGAATTAAGGGCGGTTGGTATCTCTACAGAACTCTCTGCCTCTAGCTGTTCGGATGCCCTCAAACCGACAGATTTATCCGCTTGCGTGTTTAATATTAACCGAGAAACTCAGATTGCCTCACAAGATGCTCTGGCTGCCTGTCTCCGGGTGCGACGTCCCATCGAGTTAGGCAGGTGCGTGATTAATATTTCCCAAGATACCAAAAACCCGCCATTGCTTGAGGTCCTCGAATCCTGTCGTCGTAGCCTCCTACCCATCCGCTTTGCTGAATGCGTTGTTGGCTTGAATCGTCAGTTAGAGATTTCTGCCACTAAAGCGCTGGATACCTGCATTTCCGCAGATAATTTGCCCCGCAACTTATCTCCCACCTTTGCGCCACCGCCACCCGCAAAGCCGACGCCTGACTTTACGCCGCCACAGGCACCTCTTCCTCAGTTGTCACCTTTGCCCAATTTGGAAGCAGAACCCGTTGTTCCGGCTGCGCCGGTTAATCCTTAAATGGTAATCGGTAATGGGTAATCGGTAGTGGGTAATGAGTAAAAGGTAAAAAGTTTATCGCGTCTCTACAACTCAAAATTCAAAACTCTTATTACCCATTACCTCTCCCAAGTCAGCCGGTGTGTTGCAATTAAATAAGAGCGATCGCTC
>NZ_JACJOQ010000216.1:0-6658 GCF_014695635.1 Coleofasciculus sp. FACHB-712
TTTCAACTAGACGTAGCGATCGCATTGGAGAATTAATTTTGAGTTCAAAGGCACCCGCAACGGTTCCAGACTGGGCTAGTGTCAACGGAACTAATTTCTCAAACCCAAGCGGTAAAGAGGTATCTGCATGGAGGAATAACAAGATATCTCCTGTCGCAGCCGTTGCACCCGCGTTCATTTGGTAGGCACGTCCAGCAGTGGAAAACAGAACTTTAACGCCCCAGGATTGCACAAGAGCGACGGTTTCATTCTGACTTCCCCCATCCACTACAATGACTTCCACATTTTTGACATTCCGAACACTCGCTAATGTTGACCGAATCGTGTCAGCAGCTTCATTCAAAACGGGAATAATAATGGAAATTCTTGCCGCTTCTATCACTCAAAACTCAAAACTCGTAACTTTTCAAGATCCTCTGGACGGTCAACATCAAACAGGGAGGGAAGATAAGCAACTGCCAATCCAAGGGAGATAGCGATCGCTACCGTTTTTTCTCGCACCTCCGAGGTTCCCCAGTTGATTCCCGCAAATAATTCTGGAATCACCCGCCGCAACCCAATTAAATAATAGCCGCCGTCCATCGCTGGTCCCAAAACTAAATCATGACCGTTTAGCTGCTCAAATGCTTGCGCCATTATTTTCGCATCCAAACCAGGGCAATCAGTACCGACGATGGCAACACCCTCCATTCCAGCCGCAAAAGCCGTTTGAAACGCCGACTTCATCCGCTGTCCCAAATCGCCCTCACCCTGCGGCTGATAGATGATATCAGCTCCCAACCAGTCTTCCATCAACTGCTGGTCGCCGCCAGTAAAATAAACTTCCACTCTCGTCGCGCGATCGCTTTGCAGTTCCCTCACCTGCGAGAGTGTATGCTCGGTCATCTGGCGATGAAGATTTGAAGCGCCATCCTCCCCCAAAACTGGAATTAGCCGAGTTTTTGCCTTTCCTGGCTCTGGATAGCGAGTAAAAACGATCAAGCACTCTCTATTCATTGCCATTCAATTCGTTGCTCATTCATCGTTCATTGTTGCTTGTTATACCAAGTCCAATCGATCCCCCGAAATGAAGAACCCCAACCAAGCGATCGCCTGCGTCTCTTACTCCATCTCCCCTCCCTGCAAGCGGGGAGGGGCTGGGGGTGGGGTTCTTTTCCATCAGGTTTCGTTCCCGATCCAACATTGACTAGGCGCTCATTTCCAACATCCGCTGAATTGGACGCAGCGCCGCCACTCGCGTTTCTTCTGGCAAAGTAATTTCTGGTGCCCGATTTTTCATCGCTAAATACAGCTTCTCCAGAGTATTTAACCGCATATGAGGACACTCATTGCAAGCACAGTCGTTCATTGGCGGTGCAGGAATAAAGTGCTTGTTAGGTGCCTGCTTCTGCATTTGATGAATAATTCCCGGCTCAGTCGCCACAATAAATACCTGAGTGGAACTTGCTTGAGAATACTTCAACAGTGCTGAAGTAGAACCGACGTAATTGGCATGGCGCAACACCGACGGTTCGCACTCTGGATGGGCAATAACTTCAGCTTCTGGATGTTCAATTTTTAGCTGGACAATCTTCTTTTCAGAGAAGGTTTCATGCACCATACAGCTACCTTGCCACAGCACCAAATCTCGCCCCGATTGTTCCATTACATATCGTCCCAGATTCCGGTCGGGGGCAAATATAATCGGCTGGTCTTCTGGAATCTGAAGAACCAGTTTAACTGCGTTGGAACTGGTGCAAATAATGTCGCTCATTGCCTTAATTTCGGCAGAGCAATTGATATAAGAAACGACTATATGACCGGGGTGAGCCGCCTTAAATTTAGCAAAAGCATCCGCAGGACAACTGTCTGCCAACGAGCAACCGGCGTTGAGGTCGGGTAAGAGTACCAACTTGTCGGGGTTGAGAATTTTGGCAGTTTCCGCCATAAAGTGAACCCCCGCAAACACGATGACATCCGCATTTGTGCTGGCTGCTTTTCGGGAAAGCTCTAAGGAATCTCCGATATAATCTGCTACATCCTGAATATCAGAATCTTGATAGTAATGAGCAAGAATAACAGCGTTTAACTCTTTTTTGAGGGCGTTAATTGCCTCAAATAAATCGTGAGGGAATGCCGCTGTCTGAGCAAAATTACGCTGAGGAAGTGTAGTAGTAAACACAGTGATAATTTTTTGGGGGAATCAAATCGCTAGGCGTGTAATCAGTAATTATAGTTGTTTTTACCAAAACTTGTGGGCAAGTCAGGTCAGAGAAAATTTGCTTTAATATAGCGGTTCTCAATAAGAGTTAGATGCATCTGTGCGAGCGCTCATCGGCTTGTGCTACCTGGCGGTGAATTGTGTCGAAAGTGAACAACGCTCTAGACCCCGCCCAAGCAGGCAAGTGTTCCTGGCAAAATCAAATCACGCGATCGCTCACAAACAAAAAAAAGGAGTTACACCAGAGGATACTGCGAAAACAGGCGATGCTTTTTTATGCTGGAGAAAGACCGACGAGGAAGATAGGATGAGCAATCAGAGGAACCCGGAAAAACCCATCAAAATTGCGGTTGTTGGCGATATTCACGACCAGTGGGACAGCGATGATGAAATTGCCCTCAAGCATCTGGGTGTTGACCTAGTGCTATTTGTAGGGGATTTCGGCAATGAGTCGGTGGATGTGGTGAGAGCGATCACATCTCTCGATCTTCCCAAAGCGGCAATATTTGGCAACCATGACGCTTGGTACAGCGCCTCAGATTGGGGCAGAAGTCGGTGTCCCTACGACCGCCAGAAAGAAGACCGGGTGCAGCAACAGATGGATTTGTTGGGAGAAACCCATGTCGGTTACGGTTCGCTTGATTTTCCCGCCCTGAATTTAACAGTTGTTGGGAGTCGTCCTTTTAGCTGGGGCGGAGAAGTCTGGAAAAATGCCCAGTTCTACGAACAACGGTATGGGGTGAAGAATTTCGAGGAGTCAACTGCCCGAATTCTCTCAGCGGCTCAGAGTGCTGCTTCTGAAACGATTATTTTTATAGGTCACAATGGCCCTGTCGGGTTAGGCGATCGCCCAGAAGACCCCTGTGGCAAAGATTGGCATCCTATCGGTGGCGACTATGGCGATCCGGATTTTGCAGATGCGATCGCCCAAACTCGCGACGCAGGGAAAACCATTCCCCTCGTCACCTTTGGTCATATGCACCACACTATGCGCCACACAAAGATCCACTTGCGAACCCCAGTTTATGTCAGCGTAGAGGGAACCGTTTACTTAAATTCAGCCAGCGTACCTCGGATTATCCAAACGGAGACGAACCGCCTGCATAATTTCTCTCTTGTCTCTCTGCAAGGCGGTATCGTCTCCCAAGTCTCCCTGATTTGGGTTGGTAAAGACTTCACCGTTGCATCTGAGCAGATTCTTTACCATCGCACCGAGCCAGCGATCCAACCCGTTTTAAGTTAGTAGTAACAAATTCCACAACCTTGATATGATAAAAAAACACACCTGGAGAGGTGGCAGAGTGGTCGATTGCGTCCGACTTGAAATCGGATGAACCGAAAGGTTCCGGGAGTTCGAATCCCCCCCTCTCCGTTAGCGAATAAAAGGGGAATGGTTAGCTCGCACCCATTCCCCTTTTAGTCATCTATATAAACCAGCCTGTAAACTAGACTGGTTGAAACTTCGTTTTTAGTAGCACAACATTGCCACAAACCTACATCCTTTCTCCCAATGATGGCTTAGGAATTTTCTTAAGGCTATGCCTTGCCTTGCTGGTTGGAGCGGCTATTGGCTTAGAGCGCCAACTCAAGAACAAACCAGCAGGTTTAAGAACCCATATGCTGGTCAGTCTGGGTTCAGCATTCTTTGTTCTCGTGCCCCTCCAAATTGGTACAGCCCAAGAAAGCGCTGAGGCTCTTGGCAGAGTCATTCAGGGCGTTACAGCCGGAGTTGGTTTTTTAGGCGCAGGAGAAATTTTACGCGAGTCTCAGCACGAATCAACAACAGGTGTTAAAGTTCGTGGACTCACCTCGGCTGCGGCTACTTGGGTTTCCGCTGCTTTAGGAATTGCTGCTGGGTGTGGGTTATGGCAAATGAGCTTAATTGGGGCTTTGCTGTGTTTGGTTGTTCTAAGAGCTTTTAAAAGGTTAGAGCCTCACAAGTAGTTACTTTGATCGAGTTTAGGCTTAGCAAATCAGCGATCGCTCTTAGCGCCATATTTCATCCGTGCAACTTCGCCACCACGTGAGCAACTTTTTCGCCTAACTTCTCGATGGACTCTTGCTGCTTGGGATCTTTCATCGTACCGTCGGGATTAAATATTTCAAAAGCTTTAGGCACCGCAATCTGATCGGGAAGAACAATAACTCTGATATTTCCCAGGATCGAGCGCAGGTGGACTAAACAGCGTAAACCGCCCAATCCTCCCGGTGAGGTACTCATAATCGCCGCCACCTTATCCGCAAAAGCCACGAGCGGAGGTTCCTCCGGTGCTGTTGAACGTGACGCCCAATCAATGGCATTTTTTAAAACGGCTGTAATTGAGCTGTTGTACTCCGGAGAAGCGATGAGAAGTCCCTGATGTTCGATCATCAGCTGTTTAAACTTCCGCGCATTTTCTGGCATCCCCTCGCTTTTTTCGAGATCCTCATCGTATAGTGGCATCGGCAGGTCGCGCAGATCCACGTATGTCACCTCAGCTCCCGCTGTCCGCGCTCCGTTCGCAGCAACTTGTACCAGCTTTTTATTGTACGAATCAGTGCGGGTGCTACCTGCAAATGCCAAGATTTTAGGGGTATAAGCCATAGGTGCAAATCAGTTTTGGTGCTACTTCTATCTCTGGTTGATAATAATTCACTAGAGGCGATTTGGGATAGCCAAGATTTGTTAAAGGCGATCGCGTTCTTCGTAGCGGCACAAAGTACAGCGGCTCTTGCTCTTAGCAGCTTCCTGGCTTCTTTAAGAGTGACTCGCTATGTAGATCATCTCCCAGTGTGATGATATTTAATTCAGCACACAGAAGGGGACGCGACAACAAACCCTCTCGTTATGCTTTGAGAGTAGACCTGAATCGGAAGGAAAAAATACCTATGAACAAGGCACTACTGACGATTCTATTGCTGGCGTTCATCGTTTTATTCATTACCTCTCCCTTTGCCGCGCTTGCTATGTTGATGTTCGTTGTCTTAGGAGGGGCATTTATTTCGGCATTTTGGAATTTGGTGCAAGCGCTAATCGGCAATGCTCCGAAAGAGCCGCTATAAATTAAAGATGCCAAATTAAGCCAAATTAAAACTTCAGAAAGGGTAATTTTTAATCCCTTTTTAGAGACGAGTCACTACCTGATTCACGCGGGGTTTGCCGAAGCGTTCCCAAGCATTGCCGCCTCGCAAAAATAATTCCATCCAACGGATAGGCTTTCCATCCTTCGCAGCATTCCAGCCGGAACTTCCTGGTGAAAATGCTAAAGTTCCCTGTGGCACCCGGAAGCTGCCGTCAGAGTAGATGGCATCGCTGACGACATCCCCGACACGAATGACTACTTTTTCTTCCGGTTTTAGGTTGAGGGTATCAGCAGGGATTGTGGTCTTGATGTTCCCGTAGCCATCGATCCAGGCAACGCGATCGCTCGGTGCATCGGGGATTTGGCTAGGGTTTAAGACTTCTCCTAAATAGCTAGTATCTCCCTGAGCGATCGCGGCGGCTGCATTAGGAAACACATCCCGCGAACGGAACTGCGACCCGCCTCTAGAAACCTTGACTGTTTGCAAAACTTGAGCATGGTCTTTGATAAAAGAGAGCGTGTAACCAGCAAACACACCCACTACTTTGACGCCATTAGGCAACAGCGCATAAGTTAATCCCTCGCCTTCATTGTTTTGCCGTGCTTCTGGGTCATCTTGGCGAGGAGCGCAGTTGTGATAAATGAGACGCTCTTCGGGACCAGGATTGAGCCCGAGTTGAGCAATCCAGAAACCAGTTGCCAAGGTGCTGAAGGGAGGAACCGAGAGGCAGTGAATCTGGGAGGAAGGTAAAGCCATCAAAAGACGTTGCGTGACCTCTGCAAAAGCTGGATCGCCGGTTCCGTAGTCTGCAATCAGGCTGATGAACATAGCGCCTCTCAATTGGGGTTTGCTACAGCAATGGTACCCTGTCGCTGGCTTTCTGTAACTGCTGCGATCGCGTTATTGAACACAAAAGCGATCGTGCTGGTAGTGCTACTTTAAACAAATTACTGCTTTTTAAACCAAAAAGCGATCGCGTTTGTTATCGGATACACTCATGAAACTGGAAACAGAGGTCTGAGTGAATGTCTGATATTTATGTCATGATTCGCAATCAGGAGAATCATGCCCTGACTTCAATTGATGGCATTGCCTTTATCGCTTTACTTAGGCAAAATGGGCAAGCGATCGCTCAGGAGACAATTGACCTGATTCATGCAGACGCGGGCTTTGATGACCTGCCAATTGGGCAATACACTGTAGTGGTGAGGCATGAACGGGTTTTACCGCAAGAAGTCCTTCATGATGTGACAATCAGTACGGACGAACAAGTAATCATACTGACATTTGTTTATCTAGAGCCAGCACGGGTACTTCTAGACATTCAAGCTTCTGTAGAAAAGAGATTGTAACCATGACTGTTAAAGCCATCCCGTCATACTCCATTAAAATGTT
>NZ_JACJOQ010000217.1:0-4232 GCF_014695635.1 Coleofasciculus sp. FACHB-712
CTGGCGTCAGCAGAGGTTCAGGCGCGATCGCTGCGACGACTTCCCCTTGACGACCGGAAAAGCTTTTGTAAACGTTTTCTATAACAACTTGTGCCACGGCTATTAATACCCACTACTGAATCTATTTTCAATCACTTACTCGCAGCACAGAACTCTTAGGAAAATCGGAGAACCAAAGCAGTAGGGAATCTTGTGGCGGAAAAGAATTAATTACTCCGAGTTCGGGATTCATCACACTTCCCAATAAATCCCGAACGCCGAACTACGAACAAAGGACGACAGTAATAATTTTTTCGTCCGGGTTTAATTCGAGGATGCGATCGCCTGTTCCATCTTTCCCCCGCAACTGTACTGAATTTACTGGTATTCGCACGACTCGCTGGGCGCTTGTCAGAAGGACGATCTGAGACTTTGCTGGAGCCGCGACCATCGCTGCCAAAGCATCTGTTTTGCTGGTAAAATGCAGTGCCTGAGTGCCAAGGTCGCCAAGATTTGCCAGTCGGATTGTACTCATCGGCAGGCGTTTGGCATACCCCAACTGGGAAACGATTAAAATATTCTCATCATCCCCCAGCGTTAAGGCTCCTACCAGTTGCTCGGAACGCCGCAGCCGCATTGCCTGCACCCCCATCGTCGTGCGTCCCATCAAGGGTAGATGATCGTCGTTGACTTGAAGCCGCAGCAAACGTCCGCCCCCAGTCGCCAAAACGAGCTGTTCGCCGGTTTTAGCCAGATTGACGTACTTTAACCGATCGTCTTCTTTCAGTTTCATGAGCGTGATGCCGCGACTGGTAAGGTTAGCCAGTTCTACCAGAGGCAGGCGCTTGATTCTCCCCTGTTCGCTAAGCAAAATTAGATCGGCACTTTGCGGATTTTCAGGCAGAAAAAAGTTGGAGACAATCGTTTCTGCCGCAGTTTGAGCTGAGTTGGACAGCAAGCCGATTAGCGGCGTTCCCCGCGATTGCTTCCCGGTTGGCGGAATCTCACCCACCTTGACGGGGTAAGCTTTGCCGCCGCTGCTGAGTACGACTAACTCGGCTTGGGTGCTAGTCACCTGAGTTTTGACGATAAAATCATCTGGACGACTGCTGCTATCGCCTTTTCCAGACGCGGATTTATTTCCATTTTTAGGGATGCGCCGGACATATCCGCGCTGGGTAAACTCCAAAACTGCCTCTTCTTCTAAGTGTTCAGGAGTCAGGAGTGCGGCTTGAGTAGATTTGGCTTCTGACTTGTGACTTTTGTCTTTTGAGTCGGGTTTTTTCTCTGTTGGCTGAGTCTTTAATTCTTTCGCTTCAGTTAGGATCTTGCTACGGCGCGGATCGGTGAATTTGCGTTTGAGCGATCGCAAATCTTTTTTCAAGGCTTTCAGGAGTTCGCGGCGATCGCTTAGCAACAGTTGCAACAAATGAATTCTCTCTGACAACTCGTTAAACTCACCTTGTAAGTTTTGCCGTTCCAAGCCAGTGAGGCGTCGCAAGGGCATTGATAAAATAGCATCCGCCTGAACTTCACTGATATTCAAGCGTTCTTGTAGCCTTAACTTGGCGGTGCTACCATCGGCAGCATTCCGGAGAATTTCAATCACCGCATCCAACTCGGTTAAAGATGCCAGCAACCCTTCGACAACGTGAATGCGTCTTTCTGCCTCGCCCAATTCGTAGGTATACTGCCGAGTCAGCGTCTGTTCTCGGAACTTGAGAAACTCCTCCAACATCTGGCGCAATGTTAGCTGACGCGGTTGTCCATCTACCAACGCCAACAGAATCGCGCCAAAATTCGTACACAGCGCTGTTTGTCTATAGAGGTGATCGAGAACCTGGTGAGGATTGGTGTCGCGTTTCAGTTCAACCACCACGCGCATTCCTTCGCGATCGCTTTCATCCCGCAGATCCGCAATGCCTTCGATTCGACCCTGATTGACCAGTTCCGCTACCTTCTCAATCCAACCCGCCTTATTCACCTGAAAAGGCAATTCCGTCACCACAATTGCCGTCCGCTTGTGCCGTCCCCGAGTTGCCGCAATTTCCTCAATCTGGGCGACTCCCCGCACGGTGATGCTACCGCGACCCGTGCTGTAAGCTTCCCGAATTCCCTCTGTCCCGACAATTTCGCCCCCCGTCGGGAAATCTGGCCCCGGAACTAGCTTCCATAGCTTCCCGTCTGGGAGATCGGGTTGATCGATTAGGGCAATTAAACCATCCACGACCTCACCCAAGTTGTGCGGCGGCACATTCGTTGCCATGCCGACGGCAATTCCGGCGCACCCGTTGAGTAATAACACCGGCAGCTGAGCTGGCAGTACGGTTGGTTCTTGTTGGGAATTGTCAAAGTTGCCGATGAAGTCAACTGTGGCTTCGCCAATTTCACTCAGAAGCGCTTCATGACTAATTGCAGCCAGTCGCGTTTCCGTGTAACGCATCGCCGCAGGTGGGTCATTATCCACCGAGCCAAAGTTACCATGACCGCCGAGGAGGGGATAGCGGCTGGAAAATTCTTGCACCAGACGCACTAAGGCGTCATAAACCGCCTGGTCGCCATGTGGGTGATATTTGCCCAAAACATCCCCAACCACCCTCGCACACTTGCGGTAGGGGCGGTCTGGCGTCAGTCCGAGTTCGTGCATGGCATACAAAATCCGCCGATGCACCGGCTTTAAACCGTCGCGGACATCGGGTAATGCACGCCCGACGATCACACTCATGGCATATTCAAGGTAAGACCGTTGCATCTCCGCGTGTAAAGGCGTGGGGATGATCTGTCCGGTTGCCAAAAGGTTCAGTTGTTTCGCCATGAGTTTTATTCCCTAGTTCCTGAAAACGTAAAATTTTTTTGCATCTTGAGGTTGATGACCGATCGCGTCACAAATGGCAACGTGACAAAGAACCTTTCACAGTAGTATGGAACCGCAGCTATGACCACGACTCTTCCAAAGAGCGCCATTGAAAGGAAAAACTCGATGAAAACCGTTTTGATTGTAGAAGACGATCCGATTAATGCTCGGGTTTTTTCTAAGATTCTGAGCAAGCGGGGCGGTTTGGCAGTTAAGCATACCGAAAACGTGGAAGAGGTGATGCAAATTGCCCAATCCGGTGAGGCTGACATTATTTTGATGGATGTTTCCCTGGCCCATAGTGTTTACCAGGGTAAGTCGGTTGATGGCATAAAAATCACGCAGATGTTGAAGGCTGACCCGCAAACTGCTAGTTTGCCTATTATCCTGGTTACGGCTCATGCGATGGAGGGCGATCGCGAAAATTTCCTCAAACAGAGTGGTGCCGATGCCTATATTTCTAAACCAGTTGTCGATCATCAACTGTTTGTGGATCAAATTAAGGCATTGTTGCCACAATAATACTTTTATGTTCCAGGGGTAGGGCGGGCATTGACCGCCCTGAGTTGTAAAATTCAATGTCTTCCATTTGGAGTGTGAAGGCGCTCTGGTGGCTTTTTACCTTTCAGTCTTTGCCCTCTTCTGTTGCCACCAGTTTAGTACATTTGTATTATTTAAGGAATCCTGGTGGGTGGTTTCTTTACTTCGCGTGACTCGCATCCCCCGACAACTCTGGCAAAGTGACATGAGGGGCGTGGCATTAATCCCACAAGCTGGGATTTAAACGGTTGCGGACGTTGGGTAAGGCACGTCCGGCGACCGCGCTCATGGCATATTTAATGGCGTATTCAAAATATGATGGTTGCATCTTTGCGTGTAATCCTGTAGGGACAAACCGTCCGGTCGAAGGTCGGTTCAGTTTTTTTATCATAAGTTTTATTTCCTATTTATTAACAGCAATAAAAAATTTGCATCTTGCGATTGATGGCAAATTAAGCGATAAATTTTAAGGTGACAAAGGAATTTTCATAATCGTATTGAAACAAAAAACAATGACGACGACCCTAGAAAAAAACGCTGTTGAAGGGAAAAATTCGATGAAAACTGTTCTGATTGTAGAAGACGATCCGATTAATGTTCGGGTTTTTTCTAAAATCCTGACAAAGCGAGCCGGTTTGCGAGTGAAACATACTGAAAATGTAGAAGAAGTAATCCAAATTGCCCAAGCTAGGGAGGTTGACATTATTTTGATGGATGTTTCCTTAACGAACAGTTTTTACCAGGGTAAATCGGTTGATGGCATAAAAATTACCCAACTATTAAAAGCTGACCCGCAAACTGCCGCTCTACCGATTATTCTGGTGACAGCTAATGCGATGGAAGGCGATCGCGAAAATTT
>NZ_JACJOQ010000218.1:0-7828 GCF_014695635.1 Coleofasciculus sp. FACHB-712
AAACCCGTTTATCTAGTGGCTCTAAAAATATACCCAGGACGGATTGAATTTGACTATCTACCAGAGAATACTCAAGGAGCGATCTGTCAGCCGATTGGCAATCAAGGCGTCTTGATTTTAGGTGCCAATGCTCCGCGCAGTTACACCAAGCAAGATGAAAACTGGATAGCTGGGATTGCTGAAAAACTAGACGTTACTCTCAGCTACCACTTAGATGATGTTGCACCCGCTGGAATTTAAATATCCATGACGATTCTCTACTGGCTTCTCGTTGTCCTCATGCTCGTTGGCGTCGTGGGCGCAGTGGTTCCCGGCATTCCTGGAACCAGCTTGATTGTGATTGCTATTGTGGTTTGGGGAGCCGTTCACAGTTTTAGCAGCGTGTCTGTGGCGCTGGGCGTTGCTATCCTAGTGTTGCTACTTAGCGTTGGCGTCGATCTCTTAGCAACCTACTTGGGGGCGCAACAAGCAGGGGCTAGCAAGTGGGGGCAGATTGGAGCCATTGTTGGCTTGGTGCTAGGCTTTTTGGGATTGTTACCCGCTTTTCTAGTTGCGGGGCCACTGATCGGAATTTTGATCGGACCGCTTCTGGGAGCGATTACTGGAGAGTTTCTCTACCGACGCGATTTAGAATTTGAGCCAAGAATCAAGCTAGCGCTGAAAGCCGGGATAGGCATTGTGGTGGGTTCGCTGATTGGAAATTTGATTCAGGGATTACTCGCGATCGCCGCCGTGAGCGTTTTCTTATACACAACTTGGCCCTTTGGATCTGGGGCATAAGAAACTTAAATCGAATTGCACTGGCTTAAGCTTAGCCTTACCCACAGCTCTGCCCTGAAACAAATTTCGGGCTAGCTAATCCCTAAAGTTAGCTAAAGCCAGCTAGATAGCGATTTCAACTCGTTTCAAGGGGTTTGCGTGGTGAAGGCGGAAATTTATTTTACGGCTCTTAAATCAGTGCCATTCGCGTTAAGGTAGGAAATTTTTAAGAAACATAAACCTGGTGATAATAAGCTTGGTACTCCTCAGACAGTAACGGTTCCCACCAATCGCGGTGAGTGAGATACCATTCAACAGTGCGTCGTAAACCTTCTTCAACCGTTACAGAAGGAGTCCACCCTAACTCAGTTTTTAGTTTCGTGCTATCAATCGCATAGCGGCGATCGTGCCCCGGTCGATCCTTCACAAATGCGATCAATTTTTTGCAAGAATGCACGGGTAAATTAGGTGCTAATTCATCCATTAGCTGGCACAACATATTAACTAAGTCAAGATTTTTAACTTCATTATTGCCGCCAATATTGTAGGTTTCGCCCAGTTTGCCGTGATGAATCACTACATCCAAAGCGCTACAATGATCGCCAACATATAGCCAATCCCGGATATTCTGCCCATCACCATAAACAGGCAAAGATTTGCCGATTAAGATATTGATGCACATCAAGGGAATGAGCTTTTCAGGAAACTGATAAGGGCCGTAATTGTTAGAGCAATTGGTGATAATGGTGGGGACGCCATAGGTGTGGTAATAGGCGCGGACTAAATGGTCGCTACCCGCCTTCGATGCGGAATAGGGACTATTTGGGGCATAGGGCGTTGTTTCTGTAAATGCGCGATCGCTAGGATTGAGGCTACCGTAGACTTCATCGGTGGAAACATGAAGAAAAATTCCCTCTTGTCTTGTTTCCCAATGTTTCCGAAAAGCTTCTAATAGGGTGAATGTGCCGACAATATTGGTTTGAATGAAGGCACCGGGACCTAGAATTGAGCGGTCAACGTGAGATTCAGCGGCGAAGTGAGCCACTGTATCGATATTTTCTTCTTGTAACAGCGAGTCTAATAAAGCGCGATCGCAAATATCTCCCTTGACAAACCGAAAATTTTCTTGCCCCTCCAAGGACGCTAAATTATGACGATTCCCTGCATAAGTGAGCGCATCTAATACCACCACTCGATCGTCAGGGTAAGCCTCACACCAATAATGCACAAAATTGGAGCCAATAAACCCCGCCCCACCCGTCACCAACAACCGACGGCTTCCTCTCATCAAACTCTCTCCTTTTCTTCCCTCTGCGTACTCTGCGTCTTTGCGGTTCGTTTATTCTTCTTCTAACAACGCCAGCAAAGCCGCCTTCATCTCTTCTGGACTGGTGGTTGCCGTTCCAAATTGGCGCACCACGATACTAGCCGCCAAATTTCCCAATACCGCCGCTTCCCAAAATGACGCCCCAACCACTAAGCTTAGCGTCAGCGCCGCCACCACAGTATCTCCAGCCCCAGTCACATCAAACACATCGGTACGGTTGAACGCTGGGATATGCTGCTCCGTCCCGTTGCGGTCAAACAAACTCATGCCCTCTTCACCGCGAGTAATCAGCATTTGCTGAGCTTGAGTCAGTGCCAAGAGGTCGCGTCCAGCTTGGGTGATTTGCCCAGACGCGATCGCATACCCCACCGCTTGCTCCGCCTCCGGCAAATTTGGCGTAAACAGCGTCGCTCCTTGGTATCTTTGGAGACCGACTTGAGCATCCACTATTGTCTTCTGGTGAGACAACGCCGCCTCAATTACAGGCTGAGTAAAAACGCCATCGCCATAATCTGAGCAAACTACTGCATCCACTGTATCTAGATGTTGCTGAATATACTCAGCAAGCTGTAGCTGCAAATCTGGATCTGGCAACTCATCCGATTTCCGGTCAACTCGTACAATCTGCTGAGTCACCGACTGCCGAGCATGACCAGAAATCCGGGTTTTCGTCACCGTCGGGCGGTCTGGATCGAGCAACATTCCACTGGTATCAATTCCAGCTGCCTCAAAGATATGGCGCAATGCTTGCCCTTGGTCATCCTTTCCGACTAATCCAGCCACCTTCACCTGTGCCCCCAGCGTTGCCAGGTTATAGACGGCATTTGCTCCACCCCCAGGTACCTGCCGGGTATTTTCGTGGCGCAGAATCAACACAGGTGCTTCACGAGAAATTCGTTCCACTTGACCCGTCAGAAACTCATCGAGGGTGAGATCCCCGACAACCAGCACCCGTGCTTGGGCAAAGTTATCCAGTAGCTGAATTAAGCGCTCAGATGAATTTTGCAGCTGAGCCAAGAAGGAAGCATCTAAAGCCATAGAGGAAGTCGCAAAAGTCCAAGGGTTTATTATCCTGCAAGAGGGCGCTTTTAATGAATCCAGATGGATTCCAACCACTAGCCGCTTACTCCCACGTGAGTTTTGAGTTTATTGAGAGTTGTAGGCTAGCTTGAAGAACGAACCTCAACACGCATAAGTATTGGTTGGGGTTCGTTCCTCAACCCAACTGACTGTCTAATACTGTCTTCGCTTCTTGTGAACTATGTTCAGGGTGTCTGTTGAGAATTTTGAGAATCCGGAGATTCTTGTGGTTTTCTCGGCTCAGGTGAGTTTTGAGAATTTTGAGAATCTTGCGGTTTTTTGGACTCCGAGGATTCTTGAGATTCCCGTGGTTTTTGAGACTCAGAGGATTCTTGAGAATCTCGTGGTTTTCTAGAATCTTGAGCTTCTTGAGAATCTCGTGGTTTTCTCGGCTCAGGGGAGTTTTGGGAATTTTGAGAATCTCGTGGTTTTTGAGACTCAGAGGATTCTTGAGAATCTCGTGGTTTTCTAGAATCTTGAGCTTCTTGAGAATCTCGTGGTTTTCTCGGCTCAGGGGAGTTTTGAGAATTTTGAGAATCTCGTGGTTTTTGAGACTCAGAGGATTCTTGAGAATCTCGTGGTTTTCTCGGCTCAGGGGAGTTTTGAGAATTTTGAGAATCCCGCGGTTTTTGAGACTCAGAGGATTCTTGAGAATCCCGTGGTTTTTGAGGCTCAGAGGATTCTTGAGAATCTCGTGGTTTTCTAGAATCTTGAACTTCTTGAGAATTTCGAGCTTCTCGTGAAGCTGTCATCGGCGGACAATCTTTTTCGTTGTACGCAAACTTGACCTGAACAACATAAACTTGTTCCTTTGCACCAAAAGAATGAGCCTTAACGACTTCCTGCGCTTTCTCATTCAAAATGTTGTAACCAGAACTCCTAAGCAGTTCGGTCGTGACACTACCTTTAGCATCCACCTGCGCCCCAACTAAAGCAGTTGCTTCCGGCTTCTTAATAAAGCACGCACGAAATTGAGAAGTCAGCGTAATTTCTTGTTCTTTCGATGGGACTTTGTTGAGTCTAGAACCCCAACCCGCTAACTTTTGTCTGTAATCGTCATCACGAGTGCCATTGCCGTCATAGGCGTAGTTTCGACGTTGCTGCCGTATATCAGCAAGGACTTGCTGCCGTTGCAGTTCGCGCCGCGCCATTGCTATTTGTTGTGGAGAAAGAGGAGGCGTCTGTTGTCCGGAAGTCGCTGGAGGTTGTTGCTCAGAATTTTTAGACGTTTGTTGTTCGGAATTCGCTGCTATTTGTGGTTCCGAATTCGGTGTCTGTTGTCCAAAATCAATTGACCTCTGTGGCTTGGGATTGCTAGGCGTCTGTTGTCCAAAATCGATAGGGGGCTGTTTTCCAGAAGATTCCTCAGAAGGGTTGAAAGGTGTCTGTTGATCGGAAGTGGGCGGTGGCGGCGGAAATAGAGCGGAAATGTCGTCCTGCCCCGGCTGGACACCAGCGGGCAATCCCTGAAACAGGCGACGGCGAATCTCTTGCTGTGTAACTTTCCGAGAACCCGATTGGGGAACTTTGGGGGGATCGGGAAGCCGTCCTACGATAAAGTTTGGGTTGTTGGGATTGAAAGGATTTTGCCTAGCTCTTTGCTGACGGCGATCGCTCGATCTCTGAAAAATCTCCGGCAACCCAGCCCCAGTGTTAGGTTGCGGTGTGGAGTTCAGCGGAAATTTGTAGGGTGGGGAGCTAGGGATCGGCGGCAATACGGAAGACGGCGGCGGCAAAGGTGGCAACAGCTGGGTTTGGTTGGGAATGGGTGGCAGCGACACGGGCGGCGGTGCAAGTTGCGGAATGCGGCTTTGCTCTGCCGGTGTTAACTCCACAACTTTGACAGTCCCTCGCGGCTTCTGCTCTTCCGGTTTGGAGGACGCGGATAAACTGGGAAGGGTCATCGCCAGCACTCCGTGGATGCCCACGGAAGCCAAAGCTGCAATCAGAGGCGGCTGAGTTAACTTTTCAGGCAGGTTTCTAATGAATGAGAGATAGGACATAGCAGGTAAGTTACACTCCTCAGCGACAGGACAGGCTGGGAATCAGGTCAGGTGGGTACGTGCGGCAAGCACGCGATCGCGATCAAAACAAGCACTCCGCTTTTATATTAGTTTCAGATTCTGAATTTTAATCTCAATTATTTCAGTCTAAAATGCTTAAAAGTTAATTTTCAGGTTCTCTGACCCAATCGCCAAGACTGGAAAAAAAGCCCAAAAGTTGCCACTTTCCTCAAGTTCCTGAAGAAATTAATCTACTGACTCGTTTACTTGCACAATTAATAAAGAAAAGTAAGGCAATTTCAGATTCGGGCGATCGCTTAACCCCGCATAAATTACCTGCTCTGGTAGCGTTGCCCGTTCCACTACCCAGCTACGTTCCAACAACCCGCGCTGCTGCAACACTTTCCAAACTTGCTCGTAAACTGAACTCACTTTCATCAGCACCACCACATCTGCCCATTCTAAAACAGCTTCCAGCTCTCCTACCGTGTAGATCGCTGGTAACACGACGAGGCGCTGAGCGCGAATTGTCAGTGGAATTCCTAACACCGCTGCCGCCGCCAAAGGGGAACAGATTCCCGGCACTGTCTGCACTATTACTTCAGGATGCAGTTGTTGCAGTGTCTGCGCCAAATAGGTAAACGTGCTATAGAAACTGACATCGCCTTCCGAGACAAAAGCAACATCTTGACCCAATTTTAGAGATTGCCAGACTTCTTGGGCTGCGACTTGCCACGCCTGAGTCAAAATCTCGCTTTCTTGTACGTAAGGAAAAGTTAACGCTAATTGCACTTGGCGGGGATTCAACCATTGAGCCACCATCTGCTGAGCGATTCCTGGCTTACCGTGTAACCCAGCGGGAAAAGCCACCACTGGCACCCGTTGCAAAATGCCGAGTCCTTTCACTGTAATCAGTTCTGGGTCGCCAGGACCCACGCCAATGCCGTACAAGATACCTGATTGCACAATAAAATTTAAAATCTAAAAGCCAAAACCCAAAATCTCAAATGCCTTTACCGACTGTCATTTTGCCCGGATATCTCGAAGGCGCGATCGCCTACCGTCCACTCGAACAATCTCTACAAGAATCGGGTTTCCCCACTGTAACCGTACCCTTGCGAAGTCGGGATTGGGTGCCCACTGTAGGAGGACGGTCGATGATTCCGATTTTGCGGCAACTCGACCGCACGGTAAAACAAATGTTGCAGCAATACAACGTTTCTCAGCTTAACCTGATTGGTCACTCCGCTGGCGGCTGGATTTCCCGGATCTACCTGGGGGAAAAACCTTATTCTATTCACGGAGATGTCACAGAAGACGCTGGTTTGTGGCACGCTCACCCTTATGTTGCCACGCTTGTCACCTTGGGAACGCCCCATATCAGCGGGGAACGCTGGACGCGGAAAAATTTAGATTTTGTCAAAATGAACTATCCAGGAGCCTTCTACTCAACGGTGCGTTACATCTGCGTTGCCGGTAAATCTATCTTCGGGGCGAGGCGTCCGGGGCAGTGGCTAGCCTACAGCAGTTACAAACTCACCTGTGGGATCGGTAACACTTGGGGAGATGGGATTACGCCGATTGAAGCGGCTCATCTGGAGGGAGCAACCAATCTGATTATCGAAGGTGTCAAGCACTCACCCAGAACTCCTGGCATTTGGTACGGTTCGCCAGTCGCTTTACCGTCTTGGGTGGAGTATTTGGCATGACATGGGTAATGCTGATGAGTCATTGGCGGTTGGCGAATCACTCATGACTCATCACAACGATTCAGCCTTTAGGCATACGCTGTTAGGACAACGAAATTCCTTCTGTAACTGGCTAGCATTTGACTAATGTTAAGAAAAGTAAAGTTTAGCCATGAAAACCGAGCAGTATGAATTTGTCCTTCGGCGTCTGGCTACGATCCTGGCTGTTGGGATTCTAACCTTGAGCCTAATCGCTGCTGTGACTGGAATCCTGTTAGCTTTCTACTACGAACCGGCGGCGGGTGGTGCTTATGATTCCCTGCAAGCGATCGCAAATGAAGTTTCCAATGGCTGGGTGATTCTCCGCGTTCACGATCTCGCGGGAAATGGGTTAATTGCAGTGTCTTTAATCGAAATTGTCGTGATGTTTCTGGGGCGACAATTTACGAATAGTTGGTTAACTGCTTGGATTAGTGGCATTCTATTGACATTAACCGCGATCGCGCTCGGTTGGACGGCGATGATTCTCGACTGGACTCAACTCGGCTACTGGCGTCTGAGCATCGAATTGGGAACTATCGAAGCCATTCCTTTTATTGGCTCCCAGCTGCGAGACATCGTTACAGGTGGTGGAGCCATTACTACAGCTACTGTCGAACACCTCTACACCCTACACAGCTACATTTTATCCGTGGGAGCGATCGCGATCGCACTGATTCATCTAGGCGGGTTATTAGTCCAGGAAAGACAGCAAAAGCAGCTTCAGATAAAATTAGCTGCCACTAACTTAGCTGCCGAGTCAGAATCCGCGCAAGCACAGAACGATCCCAAATCTCTCAGCCTCAGCAGTGCTGAGTCACAGAAATAGCAAATTTATAGTCTCAAATCTAGTTCCACTTAGTAGCCTGCTCCTGGCAGGTTTCGGTTGTGTGCTTGCTGTCGCTGTGCGGTTTCAACCGCCGATTGCAAGA
>NZ_JACJOQ010000219.1:0-11160 GCF_014695635.1 Coleofasciculus sp. FACHB-712
AAGCACTAGCTATGTTGCGGGGGACTGACGATTCAACAAAGGTTCCGCGAGAGCGGCGGCTGGTCTTACTCGACTTGAATATGCCCAAAATGGGTGGAATTGAATTTTTGCGTGAATTGCGGGCAGACCCAGAACTCAAAGCAATTCCAGTGATTGTACTAACGACTTCCAATGAAGATAAAGACAAGGTGGAAGCCTACAATCTCAATGTAGCGGGTTATATTGTCAAACCCGTAACATTTGCTAAATTCGTGGAGGTAGTGGCAACGCTCAATCAATATTGGATGCTTAGTGAAATGCCCTAATTTTGGAGAATGGGTAATGGATTGTAAGAGTGATGAGTGATGAGTGATGAGTGATGAGTTACAAGAGAATTCTTTAATTCAAAACTTAAAATTTAAAACTCAAAGCTTTTTACGAATTCCGTCCTTGAATGGTTATGGAAGAAAAGTTAAAAATCCTGGTAGTCGATGATGATGAAGTAGACCGGATGGCGGTTCGCCGGTCGCTCAAAACGGCTGGCGTGCAAATGGAATTAGTAGAAACCAGCGACTGCCAAGGAGCGATCGCTACTTTACACAGCGACCATTTTGACTGTGTCTTCCTCGACTATCGCTTGCCTGACGGGGATGGACTCACCCTCGTTCAAAATATCCGCTCCTCTGGTTTTAAAATCCCCTTGGTCGTCTTGACGGGTCAGGGAGACGAACAAACTGCCGTCGAACTGATGAAAGCCGGAGCATCCGACTATATTTCTAAAGGCAAAGTTTCTCCAGAAAGTCTCTCTCGCAGCCTGCACAATGCGCTTCGCCTCTATCGAGCGGAAAGACAGGCATCAGAAGCAAACCAATTACTCAAAGAAAGCGAAGAACGCTATCGATTTGTTCTAGAGGGATCGAACGACGGAATTTGGGACTGGGATATCACCACCAACACAGTTTATTGGAATGACCGCTGTTTTGAAATCAGCGGCTTGTCCCGTGAAGAATTTGTCGGCAATTACCAGGCATTGTGCCAACTTTTGCATCCAGAAGATCGATACCGCATCGTCCAGAGCATCCGCGATCACCTGGAGCATCAAGTTGAATGTAATGTGGAATTTAAGCTGTTGCACGCTTCTGGGCATTATCGTTACTGCATTGCCAGAGGCAAAGCCCAGCGAGATGGGAACGGCAAGCCTTTCCGGATGTCTGGAATTATTAGCGATATTACAGAGCGCAAGCGGGCATTAGAAAACCAGCGATTTCTGGCAGAAGCGAGTGCTGTCCTTTCAGCTTCTCTAGATTACAAAACAACCCTGGAGAATCTGGCTCAATTGGCAGTACCCCACTTAGCCGACGTGTGCATAGTAGATATTCTGGCAGCGGACGGCTCAATTCATCGGATGGGGACGGCTTATGCAAACCCCTCTCCAGAGAAGTTGGTGCAAGAGGTGCTGCATCTGTTCCCCCCCGACCCGGATGGAGAACACCCCGCAAGCATTGTATTACGCACGGGCAAACCAAAATTTGCCGTTGAAATTGACGACGAAATGCTCGTAGCTGCGACCCGCAATGCCGAACATCTGCAAATCGTTCGGGAGCTGGGCTTTCAGTCTTACATGGTGGTGCCCCTGTTGGTGCGCGATCGCACGTTGGGGGCAATTTCCTTGGTGTCCACTCAAGAGAAACGCCGCTACGATGCGATGGACTTGGCTCTGGCAGAGGAACTTGCCCGTCGCGCTGCCTTATCGGTCGAAAATGGAAAATTATACCGGGAAGCGCAAGCGGCGACCGAGAACTTACGCAAGGCGATCATCATTCTGGGCGAACAACAGCAACAACTCCGGACACTCCAGCAGCTGACAAATTTACTAAACCAGCGCCTGAGTGACTTACCCGGTTTGTTACGGGTGATGGTTCAAGCGGTTTGCGATGCGATCGCGGGTGCCCAGTTTTGCTTTATCATGCTGCAAAACCCCCAGTGCAATCGCCTGGTCTTAACGGTGACGGCGGGAATCGGTACGGAAAAATTGCGCCTGGAAGATGGTTTTAGTTCGGGGGAAGGATTGCTTTCTCAGGTGTTTTTGACTGGGATTTCTCAGCTTATCGAAGGGGAACAAGCCGCTTTCCTCCACTCGACATCCGACACCGTAAAGCCCTCAGAGTTGCCAGCTTCACTTTATGTGGTGGCGATTGAGTCCGCGCAAGCGGGACGGTTGGGCGTGCTGGCAATCGGTAATTGGGAAAATTCTCATGCGTTTGACGAAGAAGACCGATATCTGCTGGCGGCGGTGGGAGAACAAGCCGCGATCGCGATTAATAATGCCCGTCTGATCAATGCTTTAGAAGAACGAGAGGAACGCTTAGCTTTACAAAACGAAATTCTGGCTCAGCAAAACAAGGAACTCGAAAATCTTTCCACGCAAATTCAACTTCAGAATCTGCAATTGATGGAAGCAGCGCGGTTGAAATCGCAGTTTCTTGCCACCATGTCCCACGAACTGCGGACGCCGATGAATGCCGTGATCGGCTTTTCTCAACTGCTGTTGCGCCAGCGGCAAAATCAGCTTAGCCCGCAACAATTGGACATGGTGGATCGCATCCTCAGCAATGGGAAACACCTGCTAACGCTGATTAATGACATCCTTGACCTCTCAAAAATTGAAGCCGGAAGATTGGAACTCAAACTGGAAGAATTTAATCTGCCAGTGCTAGTGAGAACAACCGCAGAAGAATTGCGATCGCTTGCTTCAGAAAAGCATTTGGAGCTGCAAGTTGAGGCAAATTTACAAAACCCTCAGATATTGAATGATAGCGCTCGGCTGCGGCAGATTTTGGTAAATCTTCTCTCCAATGCGATTAAATTCACTGACACCGGAAGTGTGTGCATCAAAGTACAAGAAATTTCCCCGGATCAAGTGTTACTTAGCGTTCAAGATACCGGAATTGGAATTGCTGAGGAAAACTTAAAGCATATTTTTGAAGAATTTCGGCAAGTCGATCAGTCCCTCGCCAAAAAATATCCGGGTACGGGTTTAGGGCTTGCCATCACTCACTCATTAGTGCAATTAATGCATGGAAAAATATCAGTGGAAAGTCATTTAGGTCACGGATCTACCTTCAATGTAAAATTTCCCCGCCGAGTCAGTATTTAGCTTGTTTTCATCGAATCAGTTGTGTCGAGGCAGTTCTCAATCAAGGGTGCCCTACACCCTCACAATTCAAATAGAATTGCTCTACACTCAGTAAGCGCTTTCATGCCGAGGATTGATGACGAGTGACAGATGTTAGCCTAAAGTAACCAATACAGGATCTCGAAGCGTCTGCGGCGATGATTCAGCTACTTGTTCGATTGAAAAGAGTTTTGAGAATTCGGTCTTCGCTTGATTGGGTAATTTAATTCATCCGCTGCATTGAGAAAATAAATGTCTGGTCACGATATTATCGTCCTCGGTGCCTCTGCCGGCGGGGTAGAAGCGCTGACTCAACTGGTCAAGGCTTTGCCGCCGGATTTGCCAGCTGCAATCTTTGTCGTCATACACTTCCCTGCCCACAGCACCAGCGCCATGCCAAGTATCCTGAATCGCTGCGGCTCTTTGAAAGCATCTCATCCCAAGGACGGCGAGGCGATTCAATATGGGCGGATTTATGTGGCACCCCCCAATTACCATTTATTAGTTAAACGCGGATACATCCACCTGGCTCGTGGTCCTAAGGAGAACGGTCACAGACCCGCCATCGATCCCCTATTTCGCACGGCAGCCCAGTTCTATGGACGGCGAGTGGTGGGTGTGGTGCTATCGGGCAATCTTGACGACGGGACGGCGGGACTCGCAGCGGTGAAGCAGCGAGGCGGTGTCGCAGTGGTTCAAGATCCCAACGACGCCTTGTTTCCCGGAATGCCCCGTAGCGCTATCGAGAACGTAGAAGTCGATTATATTTTGCCTTTGTCAGCGATCGCTCCTACCCTGGTAAGCTTGGCTCAAGAGTCAGTGGCAGCCGAGGAAAAAGAGCCTGTAACTGATGAGATGGAAATGGAATCCGAGAGCGCAGAATTAAATATGGCTTCCATACACAAAGATGACAGACCCGGAACGCCCTCCGGCTTCGGCTGTCCAGATTGCGGGGGTGCCCTGTGGGAACTGCACGACAGTCAGTTGCTTCGGTTCCGCTGCCGCACGGGTCACGCCTATTCCGTCGAGACTCTGCTGGCAGAGCAATCTGAGGCACTAGAGACGGCACTGTGGAATGCGTTTAGGGCACTCGAAGAACGTGCCGCTTTGTCCCGTCGGATGCATCAAGGGGCACGCGATCGCAACCAAACTCGGTCAGCCAAACGCTTTGAAGAACAGGCGCACGAAGCTCAGCACAACGCTACCATCATCCGGCAACTGCTTTTAAATGGCAATGGGGACAAAGAGAAAGATACCGAGGTACACCCGGAAAATGGGAAGCAGGTAGAAAAGGAGAATCGGAGAAAAGCAGGATCGAACCCAGAAACCGAAGAAAATTCTTACCCTTTGATTACCTTTCCCATCGTGGCAGTGGCAGCGTCTGCCGGTGGGATAAAAGCCATCACCGAGTTGATTTCTGGCTTGCCAAAAGACTTTCCGGCAGCGATCGCCATCGTCCAGCACCTAGACCCCAAACACCCCAGCCTACTCGCAGAAATCCTGAATCGTCGCACGTCTCTACCCGTCAAGCAGGCAGAAGCAAGAGAGCAAATGCGTCCGGGGACAATCTATATCGCGCCGCCGAATCATCACCTGCTGATCGACCCAGACGCGACTCTCTCCCTCACCCAGACGAAACTGGTGCATTTTGTCCGTCCCTCCGCTGATCTACTCTTTGAATCAATCGCGGCGAGTTTTAAAGAACGAGCGATCGCGGTTGTCCTCACCGGGACGGGTAAGGATGGTGCAACCGGCATCAGAGCGATTAAACAAATGGGCGGAATCGCGATCGCGCAAGATCGGGAATCTTCGCAGTATTTTGGGATGCCGGGAGCCGCAATTGAAACTGGAGCAGTCGATTGGATACTCCCCTTAAATGAAATTGCTGCTACTTTGGTGAATCTGGTAAATAGCTAATTGCAAATGGCAAATTGTTGTCACCAACTTTAATCATTTATAGATAGAGTTTGCTAATAAAAATAGGGCAAAAAGCTAGCGATCTACCACGAATCGCTAATCAAACTGTGAGCAATCAATGTAACTTTGTTGAAGACTGGGAATCGGAAATCCTCAGTAGTCATTAAGTCCTCAGCTTGCTGCGATTGACAACTAACCTTTCTACCACTCCCAAAGCGTGATATCTAATTACGCTAATATACTAAATTGATGTTGTGTAAAAAAATATTCGATTAAGCGAGTAGCTATTATAGTCATTTTCGATCGGGTAAGATATACAGAGAAAACCTAAGCGCTAACCCTCTTCCCAACGCGGTTGTGGGCGGTCAATTCAAAGCCTCTCTCAGATTCTTCTAGAGCAATGGAAGCGAGGTCAAAACCGTATTGCACTTATGGAAAACTGGTATAACTAACAACTACTTATGGATCGCTCAATCCTCAACCCTGAATTTGAAGCGCTGCTAGAGTATCTTAAAGGCAGCCGTGGCTTTGATTTTACTGGCTACAAACGTTCCTCTCTGATGCGTCGCGTCCTGAAAAGGATGCAGATAGTAGGACTGGAAAGCTACAACGATTATATGGATTACCTAGAAGTATATCCAGAAGAATTTATTCACCTGTTTAACACGTTGTTGATTAATGTAACTGCCTTCTTCCGCGATCGCTCAGCCTGGGATTACATTATTGAAGAAATCGTTCCCACCATTGCCGCCCGCAAACAAATCAACGAACCGATCCGCATCTGGAGTGCTGGCTGTGCCTCTGGAGAAGAAGCTTATACTATCGCGATGGCGTTCGCTGAAGCGCTGGGAGTGGAACAGTTCAAAGAACGGGTAAAAATTTATGCCACCGAGTTAGACGAGGAAGCCCTCAATCTAGCCCGCCAAGCGACCTATTCAGCGAAGGATGTCGCGGATCTGGCTCCGGAAATGGTAGAGAAGTACTTCGAGGAATGCGCTCGCGGCTATAACTTTCGCAAGGCTCTGCGTCGCTCGGTGATTTTTGGGCGTCACAACTTGACGATTGATGCTCCCATCTCCCGCATTGACTTACTGGTGTGTCGCAACACTTTGATGTATTTCAATGCCGAAACTCAATCTAAAATCCTCTCCCGCTTTCACTTTGCCCTGAATGACAGTGGCTTTATCTTTTTAGGGAAGGCGGAGATGTTGCTCAGCCACAGCCACACTTTCACACCTGTGGATTTGAAGCGGCGTATCTTTACCAAAGCCCATAAAATAGGAATACGCGAACGGTTGTTGCTTATGGCTCAGTCTGGCAGCGAGGAGGCAGTGAACAATCTAGCCACTCATGTCCGCATTCGGGAAGTCGCCTTCGACAGCAGCCCGACATCCCAGATAGTGATAGATGTCAATGGCTTTTTAGTGCTGGTGAACGAACGTGCTAGGGCAATGTTTCCCTTGAGTCCGAAGGATCTGGGTCGCCCCTTGCAAGATTTAGAAATTTCTTATCGTCCCCTGGAATTACGCTCTTGTATCGATCAAGCCTATGCGGAGCGCCGACAGATTACTGTCAGGGATGTGCCGTGGCAAACTCCGAAAGGCGAAACGATTACTCTAGACGTGCTGGTGGTACCGCTCGTAGAGGTATCCAACAATCTTTTAGGCGTCAGTATTTCCTTCATTGATGTCAGCCGCTACAAACGGCTACAGGACGATTTGCAACAATCCAACCAAGAACTGGAAATGGCTTATGAGGAACTCCAGTCTACGAATGAAGAGTTGGAAACGACGAACGAGGAACTCCAATCCTCTAACGAAGAGTTAGAGACGACAAATGAGGAACTCCAATCCTCTAACGAAGAGCTAGAAACCATGAACGAAGAGCTACAATCCACGAATGAGGAATTGCAGGCTCTTAACGATGAAATGCACCGCCGCAGCGAAGAACTCAACGACGCAAACGCCTTTTTAGAGTCGATTTTAGGCACTCTTCGGGGTGGCATCGTCGTAGTCGGGCGAGATATGCATATCCAGCGTTGGGATCGCAAAGCTGAGGAGTTGTGGGGACTGGGAAGCGATGAAATCCAAGGACAACACTTTCTAAATTTAGATATTGGCTTGCCAGTAGAGCAACTCAAACAGCCGATTCGCAACTGTCTAGCTGGGGAGAACGATTTACAAGAAATTATCCTCAATGCCACTAACCGACGCGGCAAGGCAATTGAGTGTAAAGTCTCTTGTAAACCTTTGTTAGGGAAGGAGGGAGAGATTCGAGAAGTGCTTTTATTCATGGAGGAGCAAGAAGGAGTTCCTGAATGAATGAGGACAAGTTTTCCCAGCAGATAATCCTTCTACAACAACACTTGGCAATCCTGCACAAATATTTATTAGCCATTGATTCATCGCCCCTACAGGCATTAATCTTGCAGCAAATCGTGTTGGCGACGGCAGCGTTTGAGGACTTTTGCTTCGTCTTGGAAGACTTGCTGGTGGCGCACGAGGAGCTATCTCAATCCAACGAGCGTTTGGCAGCGATGGAGAGCGATTGCCAAGACATGAACCAATCTCGACAGTTCCAGGTGCAATACTCTAAACAGAGGATACAAGTTCTCAATGAGCAACTGCGAGCGACTGTCGAAGCATTAGCCAAGAGCGATCGCGCCTTAGAGAATAAAAACCACGACTGGCTTGTCGTCAACGAACACCTGCAAAGCGCGATCGCCCAAATTAAGACCACTGCTGATAGCTTAGAGGCGCGTAACGAAGATTTACAAATAAAATCAGAACAATTAGATACAAGTAACGAAGAGCTACGCCTAACAACAGAAAAACTGCGGCTGTCCAGCAACCAGGTTAACCAAGCCAACGCCTTTCTCAAATCTATTTTTACCAGCCTACCGGGCGGCATTGTCGTATTAAACCAAGAACTGAACATCCAAATCTGGAATCCTCAAGCTGAAGATTTGTGGGGACTGCGAAGCGATGAAGTCCAGGGACAGCCTTTTCTAAATTTAAAGATTGGCTTGCCGGTAGAGCAGCTTAGACAGCCGATTCAAAGCTGTTTAACCGGGGACTTGGAATACCACGAAGAAACACTAGATGCTATCAACCGGCGTGGGAGGACAATTCAGTGTAAAGTCACCTGTATGCCTCTATTTATTTTAAAAAAAGATATTCAGGGAGTGATTGTATTAATGCAAGAATTGCACAGCGCTATGCCAATACTATAAAAATCTCAAAGCTACAGTCTGTATTGAAATATCTTTTCTAAGTATGTGTAAAAAATCAACCCTACTGGTATAAAAATAACCGCTTTCCAAACCCCGATCCGACAAGATAAAAAAAGTTAAATTTAGCCGCTTTCTCCCTAAAAAAATCTAAAATATTTTAGCTTTTTCTTCTTCTAACCAGGCAACGCTTACCGTGAAGTGGGCAGAAGGCTGGGGGATCGGGTTTGTTTGGTTTCGAGAAGGAACGGAAAGGTATGTGGATAAAGCTCTGGTTACGGCTTATGGATTTCACCTAACTTATCAGCCTTAAAGAGGATTTACACATAAATTTCTTACAGTTAACTCAAAGTATGTACATAGTGTCTTTACTAAGATTTTGCACACCTTGTGTGTTACGGGAATTTATTCATTAAAGTTAAGTTCAACGGCACTGGCTGCCAAAAGCTAAAAACTTTGTGTGATTTGTCTAGTTGCTTAGGGCGCTTACAGCTAATCTGATTTCCAAATTGCTCAAAAAGCAAAATGGGTGATTCAAGAGCTTAACAAAAGTTTAAAAAAAGATAGTAATCAAGAATTTCATGACTTTTCATCTAAAAGGAGAGCGGTTTACCGAGAAAATAGAGACGGCACGCCAACGCGCAGCGGCGTTACAGCAGCGTGTCACCGAATCGCCTCAGCAACAGCCACAGCTGCTAGCGGGATCGCTGGAAGAATTAAAAACCGCTTTGGAAGAATTACACGTAGCCGAAGAAGAACTGCGCCAGCAGAATGAGGAGTTGTTAGGGGCGAGGGGAGCATTGGAATCGGAACGCCAGCGCTACCTAGACCTATTCGAGTTTGCTCCAGACGGCTACCTGGTAACAGATGCGGCTGGAACGATTCGGGAAGCCAACCGCGCCGCCGCTGAGCTTCTCGGTATCTTGCCCACTTACCTAGTGGGCAAACCGCTAATCATATTTGTGCCTGAAGAAGCTCGTCGAGCCTTTCGTTCCCAACTGACTCAGGTGCCAAAGTTAGGCTTAGTTCAGGAGTGGGAGGTGCGACTAAAATCGCGTCAAGGCAAACTCTTTAATGCTGCGCTGACTGTCGCCAGCGTCCCAGATAAGCAAGGTAAGGGGTCTTCCCTGCGCTGGATGCTACGTGATATCACCGCCCGCAAGCAAGCGGAGGAGAAAATTCGCTATTATCATTTACAAAATTTGCGCCTTCAAGAAGAAGTCCGGCTGAAGTCGCAGTTTTTGGCGCTGATGTCCCACGAACTGCGGACTCCGATGAATGCGATTCTAGGCTTTACGCAATTGCTGATGCGCCAAGCTCAGCATCAGCTGGGCCAAAACCAAATACATATGCTGGAGCGCATTTTTAATAGTGGCAAACACCTACTCAAACTGATTGAGGATATTCTGGACTTCTCTAAGCTAGAGGCGGGAAAGCTGGAATTAAATTTGGAAGAATTTAACTTAGTCGAGCTAGTCACGCAAACGGTGGAAGAACTCCAGAGCTTGGCTCAGCAGAAGCACCTGGAAGTGCATATTCACGTTAGTCTTGATAATCCTTGTGTTGTGAATGACAGTAATCGCGTGCGGCAGGTGTTGGTTAATCTTCTTTCCAACGCGATTAAGTTTACCGATTCGGGTAGCATTACTGTGGATGCTTGCGAACCGACACCCGACCAAATTGCGATCGCTGTCAAAGATACGGGCATTGGGATCGAGGAGTCGGAAATTCAGCAAATTTTTCAAGAATTTCGACAACTCAGTCAAAGCCTGACGCGCACTCATGGGGGTACGGGTTTAGGGCTTGCCATTACTGACCGATTAGTTCGCATGATGGATGGGAAAATACAGGTGGAAAGTCAGCCGGGAGAGGGTTCAACTTTCCGCCTAGAGTTGCCCCGTGAAGTCACATCAAGCTCTAATACTGCTGCAATCGTGTGATAACTCCCCATCTAGAGAAAAAAGTGCCTCTCCAAACCTCTCCCCAAACCCCTCTCCGAAACGGAGAGGGGTTTTGAATATTTCTCTTGAATATTGCTCCCCTTCCCGATTCCAGGAAGGGGTTGGGAGTTAGGTCTGGCAGCTTTAGCGTGAATCCCTAGCGTTGATTCCACGCTAAAGCTGCATCTCCAACTGCTTTGTCTACCGTCTTTTCCCCCAACATTGCTGCTTGCAAATTCTCATAAATTGCCTTCTGCAACTTGTTGAGATCCTTCATCGCCGGGACTAAAACCTCTGCCGATGTCAATTGGCTGGCACTAATGACGCGAGCTTGTTCCACTGGCGACACCTTCGGATTACTGGCTATCTGGCTTTGGTACTCTTGCACTGCCTGAACTGTAGACGGCAACACGTTCGCCGCCTTCGCAAAAGCCAGCTGATTTTGATCGTTCGTGACAAATAAAGCAAATTTGAGGGCGTCATCCGGATTTGGAGTGTCGCGGGGAATCACCAGATTCATCACCGCTACATTCTTTTTACCCGTTTCGCCGGTAATCTGGGGTGCCGCAGCGGAGACTCGCGCGATCGCTGGCGCATTCTTCTCAATCGTCGCCATAAATTCTGCACCCGTTGCTAGCACCGCCGTCTCACCTGCTTGGTACAGTTCAACCGCACGTCGATGCCCTTGTGTCAATACCTCCTGGGGCAACAGCTTCTTCTGGTAAAGGTCTACCCAATACTGAAACGCCGCTTTCCCTGCGGGTGTATTAAAAGCCGCCTCTCCATTGGCATCCACCAATTGAACCCCCATCTGCACCATCGATTCCAGCACCTCAGCCGAATCTTCTGGAACTAGGGTTGCAAAAAACGCATACTTGCCGGTTTTTTCCTTAATTTGTTGAGCAACTTGTGCCAGTTCG
>NZ_JACJOQ010000022.1:0-2588 GCF_014695635.1 Coleofasciculus sp. FACHB-712
TTACCACGACTAACATCAATGGTTGCAAGGTGAGCATAACGGGTTTGGCGTCCTCCCGGATGATTAATAACGACTAAATTGCCAGAATCTCCGCGATCGCCAATAAAGGCTACAGTTCCCTTATCCACTGCTAGCACGGGTGTCCCGACTTCTGCCAACAAATCAATACCGCTGTGAAAAGCAACTTGATTGCTACGAGGATTTAGCTGCCAACCATAACCCAGTGCGATCGCTGTCGTTGCGGGTAAGGGATAATGGGCTAGTTTTCGGTTGTTACGTCCAGCCAGACTTACAGGCGACCAATTTACCCCAGGGATGAATACAACTCTAGGATTTTTCTGGCAACCGTTCGCCTCATAGAGTACATCGGCACGAATTCGGTAGGTTTTGGCTACATCTTGCCAAGTTTTCCTAGCCGGAACTTCGACGCGAATGCCATTGTAAGGCGGAATCAAAATTTCTGCCCCTACGGGTGCTTGGCCTTGCCGCAAAGACGGATTGATGCCGAGCAAAGTAGCAGGAATGAGATTGTATTGGCTGGCAATACTTTCTAAAGTTTCACCAGCGGCAACTTTGTGGCGAATCAAGCGTTCTAAAACTGGCGGTGGGCACATTTGCTTGTCACCCTTCCCCTCAGTTGCAGGAGGCGATAAAAGGGTAGGTACAGCGAGATTGTCTTCAGCTACAGAGGATTTTGAAGATACCGCCGAAAAAAGGCAAAAAGAAACCGGAAGGAGGAAGAAAAAGCTGAATTTTTGCTTTTTTCCTAACATTTCTAAGATGCGATCGCAATATCCGTTCGCTTTTTTGATGCCATATTTGAGATTCCCCCAACCCCCGCGCTGACGCACCGCTGCGCTTAAACCAAAGCGGATAAAACAGGAGCGATCGCTGTATTTTAGGGAAGCTGTATTCATTCGCCTCTCTACACCTTTCGCCACTTGTCTCCTCATAAAACTCGCAAAATGCTGGGAATACTATCTATCGTATCTAACGTGCGAATTTCATCCAGAGCTTGTCGAAAGTTGCCTTCCCGGACATCGTGAGTCACGACGACAATTTCGGCAAGTTCGCCGTGGATACCAGTTTGCACCACAGATTCAAGACTCACCTGGTAATTGCCGAAACTGGTGCCCAACTTACCAATAACGCCCGGACGATCCCGTGTCAAGAAACGAGCGTAAAACCGCGTAACTAGCTCCTCCATCGGGGCGATCGCGCAGTAATCTTGATGGGAACAGCTTAATAGGGGATGCAGTTTGGCAGCATCTCCACCACTTTTCAAAATGGCAGCAATATTTAAAATATCCGAGACAACGGCGCTGGCAGTAGGCCCGGAACCCGCCCCTCGTCCGTAAAACATCACCTGCCCAATCGGTTCGCCTTCTACGAGAATTGCGTTATAGACGCCGCTAATACTGGCAAGCGGGTGAGTTTTGGGTACGAGAGTCGGATGAACTCTGACTTGTAGAGAAGTCCCTTTCTCCGATGCCGGTAAATCTTGTTTAGCGATCGCTAATAATTTGATCGTAAAGCCGAGTTTTTCCGCATAGGCAATATCGGCGGCGCTGACCTTAGAAATCCCCTCACAGTATATTTCTGGCAGCTTGATGCGTCCCCCAAACGCTAAGGAAGCCAAAATCGCCATCTTGTCAGCAGCATCTAAACCGTCTACATCAGCCGTTGGATCGGCTTCTGCATAGCCCAACTGCTGGGCATCTGCCAGAATCTCGTTAAATTCACCCCCCTCGGTTTGCATCCGACTGAGGATGTAGTTCGTGGTGCCATTGACAATGCCAGTCACCGAATGAATCCGGTTGACACTTAGCGCCTGCTTCAGGGGTTGAATCACCGGGATGCCGCCCCCAACGGCTGCCTCTAGCATCACATAGACGCCTGCTTGATTCGCCGCCGTAAAAATTTCATCACCGTAGCGAGAAATCACCGCCTTGTTTGCCGTGACAACGTGCTTACCATTGGCGATCGCTTTGAGGATGAGCGATCGCGCGGGTTCTAAGCCTCCCATCACCTCTACCACAATATCCACATGGGGGTCGGTAACAATCGATTCCAAATCGGTCGTCAGCAAGCTTTCTGACATTTCTACGAGTCGGGGCTTATCTAGCGATCGCACTCCCACCCGATAAACTTCTATTTCTTGCAGCAGCGGATGACGCCCTTGCGGATCTAGCAAAATTTGTGCCGTACCCGTGCCGACTGTCCCCAGTCCCAGTAATCCAATTTTAAAAGCCACAACCGTTATCCTGAATTTTAACTCTACAGCGCTTGTAATTTACTTGTAATTTAGCTTTTCGGCTCTGCCTCCATCGCGTTGGCAATGCTAACACAGGGGATGCTACCAACACCCTTCCCATCATCGCCCCGAACAGTGAGCCAAAAACTGAGCAAAAGAGTGAACCGAATTGCCGATCCACCTGAGACATTCTAGAGGTGATGGCACCCATTACAGTTGTTGAGTTGCGATCGCTTATGCTCAAACAAATTGCTCTTGCTGGTTTTGCGAGTTTCACCGTTGCTGCCTTCCCAGTCGTCAGCAAGGCTTTAACCGTTCAGGAAGTTCCCAATCC
>NZ_JACJOQ010000220.1:0-4221 GCF_014695635.1 Coleofasciculus sp. FACHB-712
TGAACGCCTTGGCAAGCTTTTTCGATATCTTTATCGCGCTGCAAATCACCAATAAAGATTTCTGCTCCTCGGTGTTCCAGTTCGCTGTAACGGGATGTCAGGCGGACAAATGCGCGTACCGGCATTTCCCTCTCCCGCAGTAGCCGCACAATTCGGCGTCCGAGTCCTCCTGTGGCTCCAGTTACTAAAAACATGATCTTAAGTTCCTAATCAATTTTGGGTGTTGGATTGATGCTGGAAAATTTAAAATTCGACAATCACGGGGGTATGGTCGCTGGGTTTGGGCAATTTTCTGGGAGAGCGATCGATGGTGCAGCTGGATGAACGTTCGTAAAGGTCTGGCGTCAAGTAGTGATGGTCAATCCGCCAACCCCAGTTGCGTCGAAATGCCCCGGTTCGATAGTCCCACCAGCTGAAGTGTCCTGTTTCTATTGTGAATTTTCTAAAGGCATCTGCCAAACCCAGCTCTAAAATGCTGCTCAAGGCTTGACGTTCTAGATCGGATGCCATAATCCGACCCTTATAACTGAGTGGATCGTGAATATCTCGGTCTTCGGGGGCAATATTGAAATCGCCGCAGATACAGAGGGAAGTGGGCTGTTTTTCGAGTAGTGCTTGCAGGTACTCGCGGAGGGCTTTCAGCCAAAGCAGTTTGTATTCGTATTTCTCGCTACCGACGGCTGAGCCATTGGGTACGTAGAGATTCACGATGCGAATGCCATCGATAACGCCAGTAATGACCCGCTTCTGTTCGTCAAAATCCTCTTTCCCCAAAATTGGGGCAAACCCGGTGCTGACATCTTCAAGGGGCGCACGGCTGAGAAGGGCAACTCCGTTATAAGATTTTTGACCGGAAATGTAGAGGTGAAGCCCTAGTTCCTCAAAGGGCGATCGCGGAAAATCCTTATCTACGACTTTAGTTTCTTGCAGGCAGAGGACATCGACCGGATTATCCTGCAACCACTGCACCACCTGCTCTAAGCGAGAGCGAACTGAATTGACGTTCCAAGTAGCGATTTTCATGGGTTATTCACGATTGGTCATTGGTCATTGTTCATTAGTCATCGGTCATTGACAACCGACTGATGACGAATGACCAATGACTCATGATTATTCCCAAATCTTGCAACTCAAATCGCCAGCCTTTTGTGTGAGACGGAAGTTTTCGCGGTAATCTACTGGACAATCAATTACCGAGGGAACGTCCTGTTCTAGAGCAGTTTTCAAGGTTGGAATCAGATCCGCAGCGGATTCAACCCGATACCCCTTCAGCCCCATACTTTCTGCCAATTTGACAAAATCGGGATTGCTAAAGTGGACAAACGCAGATTCGCCAAAGTGATTGTGTTGCTTCCACTCAATCAAGCCATAGCCCCCATCATTAAAGATTAGGGTAACAAAGGCAGTGCCGACGCGAAGGGCCGTTTCTAATTCCTGGCAATTCATCATAAAGCCGCCATCACCCGTGACTGCGATGACTTTTTTCTGGGGATAAACTAACTTGGCGGCTAACGCACCGGGAATGGCGATTCCCATTGCAGCAAAGCCATTAGAGATGATGCAAGTATTCGGGCGATCGCAGTGATAGTGACGGGCGATCCACATTTTGTGCGCCCCGACATCTGAAATCACAATATCTTCTGGCCCCATGACTTGCCGCAAGTCATAAATTATTTTCTGCGGCTTAATCGGAAACCCATCGTCATTGGCATACTCTTCATAATCAGCCCGGATATCTGCCCGTAATTGCAAGGCATAAGGATCGGGTTTGCCTTGCCGGTCAGCTCGGTCTAAGATTTCCCGTAGCGAGTCGGAAATATCCCCCACAACTTCCACGAGGGGAATATAGCTACTATCAATTTCTGCTGGCGTATCTCCAATGTGGATAATCGGAATTTCTCCGAGGGGATTCCACTTTTTCGGGGAATATTCAATCAAGTCGTAACCGATTGCAATCACCAGATCCGTTTGGTCAAACGCACAGCTGATATGGTCTCGCTGTTGCAATCCTACCGACCACAAGGCGAGGGGATGGGTGTAGGGAATGACCCCTTTGCCCATGAAGGTATTCACTACGGGAATATTCATCTTTGTGGCAAATTCGGTCAGTGCTAGGCTAGCGTCGGCACGAATCGCCCCATTTCCCACCATAATCAAAGGATTTTTTGCCTGAGAAATGGCTTCAGATGCCTGTTCAAGGCTATGGAAGGCAGCAAAGGTTTTTTCCCCACAATTCTTGTGTAGGGGCTTGCCTGCGGCTGTCATTTCGGCAATGTTTTCCGGCAAATCGATGTGAACTGCCCCTGGTTTTTCGCTCTGAGCAATCTTAAACGCTTTGCGGATAATTTCCGGTGTGTTGCTGGGACGAACAATTTGAGTATTCCATTTGGTGACTGGCTCAAACATCGCCACTAAATCCAGATATTGGTGGGATTCGATGTGCATCCGGTCTGTGCCTACCTGTCCGGTAATTGCCACCAGTGGCGCACCATCCAGGTTCGCATCGGCAACGCCAGTCATCAGGTTGGTGGCACCTGGCCCTAGGGTGGAGAGGCACACTCCGGCTTTTCCGGTCAGGCGTCCGTAGAGATCCGCCATGAAGGCAGCACCTTGTTCGTGGCGGGTAGTAATAAATTTAATCGAAGAGGTTTTTAGGGCTTCCAATATGTCTAGATTTTCTTCGCCAGGAAGCCCGAAAATGTATTCGACTCCTTCATTTTCCAGACAGCGGACTAATAGTTCAGCAGTATTCATATTTTCCGACTCCCCTCTGTATGCTCTTGGCATCTATAGTGGTTCGTTTCTTGTGTAACAGGGCAGATGCGCGGATCGCCCCTATTTAGCCCAGTACGGGCGGACATCCGTGCGCCCGTACTGAGTTCATCCCCATCCCGCAAGTGGGATAGGATTTAATTCATCTTTGAATGCAGAATGCACCACCGCTTATTTCACCCAGACGGTTTTGATGTTGACAAACTCGTGAATTCCCTCTTTGCTTAACTCGCGTCCGTATCCGGAACGCTTGATACCGCCGAAGGGAAGACGCGGATCGGATTTAACCATGCCGTTAATAAACACGGCACCCGCTTCGAGTTCTTCAATCAAGCGATCGCGTTCTGTCTCTACTTGAGTCCACGCACTGGCACCCAGTCCAAAGGGCGAGGCATTGGCAAGTGCGATCGCGGCGTTGATATCTGGCACCCGGAATAGCAGCGCCACGGGACCAAAGAATTCCTCCGCTTCGGCTGGGCTACCCGCTGGGATATCTGTCAAAATTGTCGGCAGATAAAAGTTACCAGGACGGTCAGATAATGGCTGTCCACCCGTAAGAACTTTTGCTCCCAGCTTGGCACTTTCTTGAACTTGCCAATCCAAATCTTTGAGAATCGATGGGGTTGCCAGTGGCCCTATATCGGTTTCCGGATGCATCGGATCGCCGATTTTGAGTGCCTCAAACTTCTCAATCAAACCTTTTTCAAATTGGTCTGCGATCGCATCCACGACAATGAACCGTTTCGCAGCAATGCAAGATTGACCGTTATTCAGCATTCTCGCAGTCACCGCTGTGGCAATGGCTGCATCCAAATCGGCGCTTTCTAGGACAATATACGGGTCGCTTCCCCCCAATTCCAGAACGGTTTTCTTAATTTGTTTCCCGGCGGTAGCGGCGAGGCTCATCCCGGCGGGTTCGCTTCCGGTTAAGGTTGCGGCTTTCACTCGCTCGTCTGTTACAATTGCAGCGACTTTATCTGCTCCCACTAGCAAGGTTTGAAAGACACCTTCTGGGAATCCTGCTTTGTGGAAAATCTCCTCCAGAGCCAATGCACACTGAGGCACGTTAGAGGCGTGCTTGAGTAACCCGACATTTCCCGCCATCAGCGCTGGTGCGGCAAACCGACACACTTGCCAGAAGGGGAAATTCCAAGGCATGACTGCCAAGATGACGCCTAAAGGCTGATAGCGCACAAAGCTGTGGCTGGCGTCGGTTTGGGCTGGAACATCCGCGAGGAATTCGGGGGCGCGTTCGGCGTAGAAGCGACAGACGAGGGCGCATTTTTCCACTTCTGCGATCGCTGATTTCAAAGTTTTCCCCATTTCTAGGGTCATGATTTTGCCAAAGCGTTCGCGATCGCTCTCTAAAATCTCAGCAGCGGCATTCAGCCAATCTGCCCTTTTTTGCATGGGTGTCTGCCGATACTGTTTAAAGCTTGATTGCGCTAG
>NZ_JACJOQ010000221.1:0-5527 GCF_014695635.1 Coleofasciculus sp. FACHB-712
ATCGAGGGGCAATTCTGCACGCGCGATCGCAATTCGCTGTCGTTCAGCTTGCGGATACCCTCCCCAAGCAACGAGTTGGACTTCTGTTAACCGATTAAACGCTTGCTGGATTTCAGCTAGTTCTGGAGGAGACAGAAAATCCGTAAAGACCACTTCCCACGTTTTAATCGCTTGATCCGCTAGATCGATAACACGAGCCACAGTCTCTCGATTTTCGACTCCTTTGAGGAGTTCTTCCCTTGGCAACATACAGCAGACGCTTGATTGAGGTGAAACTTTCTTGATTCTATCGTTGGGAGCGAAACCTGATGGAGAGTGCGATCGCTTTCGCGGATGCTGCTTTTAGCGGCTCCTCGCGCTTGGTTAAACTGAATCATTCCCCTTTACCCAAACCGATTCCCGACCTCCTTCCACGACCACCCATCATTTCTCACTAAGGCGAGGAGCAAACGCCGTCGTCTCGTCAAGTTGCTGACTTCTAATGCAAAGGCTTCATCGCTAACCGTGGGAATCCCGTTAGCACGTAACTCATCGAGAACTGCCAGGGGTGGCACGTCTGAGGCTGGCTTAATGTAAGCAGAAGTCAGGGTTTCTAGAAAGACTGACAGGGTTTGCCGCACTGGGTATAGCGCCACCGAATCGGGTCGATATTCCCGCTTGATTCCAAATTCGAGCAAGGTCAATGCCTCGTCCAAGACAGCCATGTTAACTTCCGCCGCTGTCTCCCGCCCGGTGCTATGAAAGTAATGAAGTACCGGATAAGCGAAATGACTTTGCCCGTATAACGCTAGCATGGGCGCGATCGCTACTAAGTGCTGAGACAGCATCCCAAAATCTTTGCCATTCCAAGCTTTAGTTACGATTTCGGTAGGAGTATAGCCAAGACAGGAAATGTAGGTTGCCAACTGTCGCTTCTGAGTCCCGGCTGACACCACAGAAAGCAGATAGGTAATCGACAGAGTAATCAGGAAAAACCCATTCGCTGCTGCTGCGGCTGTCGCCAGTTGCCAAATTTTTCCTTGGGGTTGGTAGTCTCCGAGACCGAGGGTAACTAACGTATAACCTGTAAAGTAAATTTTCTCCCAGATGTCAGCAGGCTGCTTTGTATCCGCAGAAACCAAAGAGCGATCGCTGGCGCTAAAAATTAAGACCCATCCTGCCCAAGTAGCCAAAATCCACAGCAGCGTAGAAATGCCAATGGTGCTGTAGCCTGCAACGGAAAGCATCTGATGAGAGGGAGAGGAGCGATGTCGATGGAGAAGCAATCTCCACAAGCAATTGGACAATCTAGATGTAATCGGCCCCCCACCGCCGCCGACGGCGATCGTTGTCCAAAGCACATCAACTACGATCGAGCCGACGAGCGCAACTCCCAAACAAGTTGGCAATATTTGCATCTAAACCCCCTTCCAGTGACTTGCGCTCAGGCTGGTAGTTAAAGTAACAATGTTGTGTTTGTTACTTCCTCTGCCCGTGGATGGAAGACCCAGCCAGCTCGAAAGGTTGGAAGGTGCTTATTTTCTAGACTCCCTCTGAGTCAACGTAGCCTTGGATATTTTCGGGTTCAAACTGACGGAGAATCCGAGTCGCTTGGCGGATGATCGTTTCGGAAGCTTTGACGACAATCAGATACTTACCGGCATTGAGGCGGTTGCGGTAAGGCAAGGCATCACCACTTCCCAGCGCCAAGCCTACTCCTCCCCCCACAAACACGCTACCCATCGCACCGGAGGCGGCACCTAAAAGTCCAGCAATCAGGTAATTGCCGATTGGACCCGCCCAGGCAAAGGTGTCTAAACCCGTGGTGATATTGAAAGCTATTCCAGCGAAAAATCCAAAGGGGATGAGCCAATAAGCCATCAGCTTTGATTGCTTTTTAGCTTGCTCGTTGGGGTCAATTAAGCCAAATTCATCGGCGCTTTTATATCCTCTGCCCAGGATACTCACTTTATTCATCGGTAAGCCTTCTTTCTCTAAAGCGGAATAGGCAGCTTCTGCCTGGATGCGGTCTGGCAGTACGGCAACGAGATAATTCATGGTGATTCGTAAAATGCTGAGATAGCCTTAGTTAAAGCCTAGCAGTGCAAGGGACAGCAAATCTTCTACCGTAATTAGGATGCACTTGCGCGAGAAGTCGCTAGGAGCGGTATATGCGAAAGCGATCGCATTTGTGCGATGGGTAGCTGATATCTTTGGCTGTGTTTTGTTTCCTTCCGCCATCGGCAAGAAGCACTTCGCCCACGCGAATGAAAGTTAAAAACTTTCAGCCAACCAGCCGTACAAAGACACCTGATACAGTTAAAATGACCTTCTGCCTGTATTGTTCGTGGTGGAGAGTGATTAGACGCGATGTCTAAGCCAGCTCCCATCAGGCAAGCTTGCTCCCAAGGTTTTACCGGCACGCGATCGCGTAACGCAAGGGAGCTATCCTGGCGAAGTGGATGCAACGCAACGCGCGACTTGCGGTTTTGACCTTTTAGGGGTCGTGCGTGCGTGTCGTAATGGAATTTTTATTTAGACTCACCTGCCCATCATGTCCAAGGTTCTTGTTTCCGATCCCATAGACCAAGTTGGAATAGATATCCTCTCCCAAGTTGCCCAAGTTGACATTAAAACAGGTCTTTCTCCAGAAGAACTGGTGCGAATTATGCCAGAGTATGACGCTCTGATGATTCGTTCTGGAACCCATGTCACCAAAGAAATTATCGAAGCGGGCACCCAGCTAAAAATTATTGGTCGTGCTGGAGTTGGCGTCGATAATGTCGATGTTCCAGCCGCCACCCGACAAGGAATTGTCGTCGTCAATTCCCCCGAAGGTAACACCATTGCAGCGGCAGAACACGCTTTGGCAATGATGCTATCGCTCTCCCGTTATATCCCCGAAGCCAATCAGTCGGTGAAAGGCAGTCAGTGGGATCGCAAGAGTTTTATCGGGGCTGAAGTTTACAAGAAAACGCTGGGTGTTGTCGGTTTGGGGAAAATTGGTTCTCATGTCGCCAGCGTTGCGAAAGCGATGGGGATGAAACTGCTAGCTTACGATCCCTTCATCTCGGTAGAACGGGCAGATGAACTGGGTTGTCGTCTAGTCGATCTGGATATGCTGTTTCAGGAATCCGATTACATTACCCTGCACATCCCCAAAACTCCAGAAACGACTCATCTGATTAACGCCGAAGCGATCGCTAAAATGAAACCCACGACTCGGATTATCAATTGTGCCCGTGGTGGCATTATTGATGAGGCAGCCTTGGCGGAGGCGTTAAAAGCTGGCAAAATTGCTGGGGCCGCGTTGGACGTTTTTGAGACAGAACCGCTTGGCGAGTCGGAGTTGCGATCGCTGGGGAAAAATCTTATCCTCACTCCCCACCTGGGAGCTTCTACAGCAGAAGCGCAGGTAAATGTCGCTATTGATGTTGCCGAGCAGATTCGGGACGTTCTGCTCGGCCTACCAGCGCGTTCAGCCGTGAATATTCCTGGGTTGCGGCCTGACGTATTGGAAAAACTCAGACCTTATCTCCTATTGGCGGAAACTCTGGGTCATCTAGTTGGGCAACTGGCTGGAGGACGGATTGAGTTGTTGAATATCAGCTTGCAGGGAGAATTGGCAACTAATCAAAGTCAGCCTCTCATCGTAGCAGCACTGAAAGGGCTGCTCTCTCAAGCGTTGAGAGAGCGAGTGAACTACGTGAATGCCAGTATTGAGGCAAAGGAGCGGGGAATTCGCGTGATTGAAACGCGGGATGCCTCGATTCGAGATTATTCGGGTTCGCTGCAACTGTCGGCAAAGGGTTCCCTAGGAGAACACTCGGTCACTGGTGCTTTATTGGGCGATAACGAAATTCGGATCACTAGCATTGATGATTTTCCCATCAACGTCCCCCCCACTTCTAATATGCTGTTTACGCTGCACCGCGATATGCCAGGAATTATCGGGAATATTGGTTCGCTATTGGGCAGCTTTAATGTCAATATTGCCAGTATGCAGGTGGGTCGTAAAATCGTGCGCGGCGATGCAGTAATGGTGTTAAGCCTGGACGATCCCCTACCAGAGGGAATTTTGGCGGAAATTCTCAAGATTCCCGGCATTCGAGATGCCTATACGGTAACTTTATAAGTGCTGAGGATATAGGACTGAGGACTGAGGGCTGAGGACTGAGTATGAAGAAAAGAGATACACAAAGAAGAAATTCTTTTTAGTTTCTCTTTACTCTATATTGCTAAGTTCTACGTTCTAACCTTCCTCAGTCCTCAGCCAGTGCTTCGCACCACTAGGCTAACAGTCCTCAGTCCTCAGTCCTCATACCTCAGTCCTTAGTCCTCAGCCCTCAGCCCTGATGTATGGCAAACACCTGGTGGGAAATTCAAGTTCTCTGCGACCCAGCCTTAGAAGATTTAATTTTCTGGCGGCTGGAAAAATTTGGCTGTCGCGGCACATCCATTGAGGTTAAAGGACACTCGCGCCTAGTGTGTGGTTATTTATCCGCACTCCAAGCGCAGTTATTAGATTTGGCGGCGCTGTCTCTGTGGCTGCGTCAAGATGCGCTGAATGTGGGAATGCCGATGCCGGTGATGGATTGGCATTTAATTGATGAGGAAGATTGGGCGAGTAGCTGGAAGCAATACTGGCAACCGCAAGAAGTTGGCGATCGCTTATTAATCTACCCTGCCTGGTTGCCCCCTCCAGAGCAGACGGAACGGCTTACGCTCCGCCTCGATCCCGGAGCCGCTTTTGGCACCGGCACCCATCAAACGACTCAGCTGTGTCTGGAAGCGTTGGAGATGCGATTGGGTTTGGGCACCCCCGATATCGTTGTGGCAGATATTGGTTGTGGTTCTGGCATTCTCTCAATTGCCGCAATGCTTTTAGGTGCCGAAAAGGTTTATGCCGCAGATCTTGACCCGATGGCGGTGCGAGCCACCCACAGCAACCGAGAACTCAACAAAATTAGCCCCGATCAGTTGATTGTGGAGCAAGGCAGTATCGATCGCTTAATGCAATTGTTACATGAGCCGGTCGATGGCATTCTTTGCAATATTCTGGCGGAGGTGATTATCGACTTGATCCCGCAGATGACAGAGATGGCTAAACCCAGCACTTGGGGAATTATTAGCGGCGTTTTGCTAGAACAAGCGAAGCCCATTGCCGATACTTTAGAGCAACATGATTGGATTGTTGCCACGCTCTGGCGGCGTCAAGAGTGGTGCTGCTTTAATATTCGACGCTCATAAATTAGGACTGAGTGCTGAGGACTGAGGACTGAGAGAGGAGAGAGGACTGAGGTTTGAGGACTGTTAGCAAAGTAGTGCGAAGCACAAGCTGAGTAAGGTATGAAAGGTCTTAAATCAGAGTTACCAATTAACTACCGATCGCTTTTTATAGCTTTTTACTGAGATTTTAGCCCTCAGTTCTCAGTCCTCAGTCTTCAGTCCTCAATCCTCAGCCCTCAATCTTCAAGCTGAGTGGACGACATCCTGACAGAATTTGGTGCATATTCACGACAGCACCAATAATGGCGATCGCGGGTGC